>CAISYX010000088.1 GCA_903889815.1 uncultured Gammaproteobacteria bacterium | reverse complement strand
GACATGGCCACGCGGCTGTACTTGAAGACAGCGAAGAAACGGGCAATGAAGGACAGGGGCGCGCTTTCTTTCAAGGAGACACTCGAGGAGCCCTGATCGGCAGGCTTGCGGGATGAAAAACGGCCCGGAAAATTGCGATTTCCCGAGCCGTTGTGCATGAAAGTCGGATTACTCCGGCTTGACCAGCTTCAGAGTGAAACGGTCTGTATTTCTTTCCAGCTCAGCAGCAAACGGGGCCTGTGTGTGATTGTCACTCGGCACGTTCAGCAAATCGCTCTCTTCAGCAATTTCGAAACCCGCTTCCAGGGCAGCAGCCCGCGCCAGCTCAACCGGAATTCTGTGCAGGGTTGCGTTGTCAGCACCCACATCGCCTTCGTGGTCGATCAGACCAAGCACTGCGCCTGGCTTGAGTGCATTCCTGATGTTGATCAGAAATGCCTGTGCTGCAGCCGGATCACGGTTGTAGACGTCGTGGAAGTTCAGGTTGGTAATGGCAAAATCGATGGAGTTTTCGGGCAGGCCAAGGTCAGCAGTCACATCCTTGGTCAGCAATTCCACATTGGTCAGGCGGCCGTTCACACGCGTATCTACCGTTGCCTGAGTCGTTCCACGCGCCAGAGCCGCTTCGGAGTTCTGCATGTACACCTTGCCATTGGCGCCAACAGCGCGAGACAGTACTTCGGTGTACCAGCCGCCACCGGACATGACGTCCAGAACGGTCATGCCGGGCTCCATGCCCAGAAAGTCCAGCACTTCAGCGGGCTTGCGCGCCGCGTCCAGTGCCTTGTCGGCATCGCTGCGGTCCGCAGAAGCGAGTGCCTGATTGACTGCGGCCACGTCGATCGCCTGAACATTGGCGCCAACGAGGAGGGCAGTTGCTGCCACGAGCGAGAGAATCATTTTCATGTTTTCTATCCTTCCATTTAATTGTTTTTCGGGAATTTCGAACGGAAAGTAGGATAAACCATGACCTCATGGGAGTACACCTGCAAGTGGCCGGCATTAACCCCATTTGATTCTGATGGCCGAGGACTAGTGCAGGCGGCGGGCGCTCATGAGCTCTCTCTCGAAGAGCCGCTTCACACGGAGCAGTTCGTTCATGCCACCAGCTGATTGAATGCGTGGCAAATGACTCTCGATGTCATTGAGGATGTTGGTGATGCTGCAGGTATCCAGCGTGCTGAGGTCCATGTCGAATGGCCATACGGGCTCTTTGCCAATCATGAGGAATCTCCAGTGTCTGAATGCGTCCTTCAGTCATCGACCAGCGCAGGGATAACTTGAGCGCTGCGTCAGTCCATGCCCATGGCCGAACGCATGATGCGGCTCTTGAGCAATACGGTGCGATCCAGCCCAGCCATGCCCGCATTGCGCAGCCAGCGCAGTGGCAAGGCCTGATCGGCATACAGGCGTTTGAAGCCTTCCATCACCCACATCATCCCCAGGTTGTGGCCGATGCGCTGACGCTGATAGCGGCGCAGGACCTGCAGACTGCCGGGTTCATCCTGGCGAGCGAGAGCCTGCAGCAACTGACTGGCCAGGGCGCTGGCATCCTGAAAGCCAAGATTCACCCCCTGACCAGCCAGCGGGTGGATGGTGTGGGCGGCGTCGCCGATCAGGGCGATGCCTTCCTGCACATACTGTCGCGCGTGGCGTTGTCGCAGAGGCACGCTGAAGCGTGGGTCCACGTGTTCGATCCGCCCGAACCTGCCTTCAATCGCCGCTTCCAGCGCGCCGGCAAACTCTGCATCGCTCTGTTGCATGAGCGTGGCGGCGCGCTCAGGCAGAACAGACCAGACGATGGAACAATAGTGTTGATCATCCTCCCCTGGGGCCGTCTGCAGGGGCAGGAACGCCAAGACGCCGTCGTCCATAAAACGTTGGGCGGCCGTGCGCTGGTGGGGCAGGCTGGTGCGCACAGTCGTCACGATTGCGTGGTGCTCGTAGTCCCACTCGCTCAATTCGAAGCCGGCGAGTTCTCGCACCCGGGAATGGGCACCATCTGCGGCGACCAGTACGCGGGCGCGCAGACTGCGGCCATCGGCCAGCGCGAGCACTGTGCGAGACTGATCGGCGTCCAGCGCGCCGGGTACCGGGAGTCGTTCGAGGGATTCAAGGGCGACGGGAGCCAGAAGATCGACGCCTGACACTCCGTGCAGACGCTCATGCAGGGCCGCCAGCAGCACCGCATTCTCGACAATGTGGCCGAGCGCCTCACAGTGGATATCCCCGGCTGCAAAATGGATGGAACCTGTGCCGTCGGCTTCCCAGACATGCATGTCGGTGTAGGGCGAGGCACGCCGCTGCATCACGGCATCCCAGACCCCCAGACTGCCGAGAAAGCGTTGCGAAGCGGGGGTAATGGCACTGACACGCGGGTCAAAGTGACCAAGCCCGGACGACGGCTCGTCACGCTGCCACAGCTGCCTGCCGAGAGGCTGGGTGTCGAGTACGGCGATGCGAAGACCGTGCTCCGCGAGCGCCAGCACCAGACTGGCTCCGACGAGGCCACCACCGACCACGACGATATCGTATGCACTGTGTGCGTTCTGCTGCATGGGTTTCCAATTGTCAGGGCAGGGTATACAGGGCCGCCAGTATAGCCGGGCGCCACGCTGCAATGCAGCCCTGTATTTGTAATCCCTG
>CAISYX010000087.1 GCA_903889815.1 uncultured Gammaproteobacteria bacterium | reverse complement strand
GACAGTAACTGACCAAACTTGACGAAAATTGGCCCCAACTCCTCCAGCGCGCGCCGCAGCCGCACGCCGCGCGCAGTGGAAAGATCGCGCCAAAAGAAAATGACAGAAATCAGACGAAATGAAGCAGGCAAGCGAACGCCGGACAGCAGAATCTCGTCTAGACCGTAACGCAAGACCACCTGCGCGATCTTTAACACCCGAAATACCTTGGCGATCATGCAGCACCCGATCTGGCGCGCTCGACGCGCTCTATGCGCTTGCTCAGACGCTCGACATCATCGCGTAGCGCTGCGACGTCAGTGGCGAAAGCCTCACCCGCCTGTCGATAGAGCAAGGTTGGGTTTTCTTCCAGCCAGTATTCGGCCATGTTCTCTGCCAGCGCGCGGGCACCCGTCTTCAGCGTTGCCACCGCATCACGCGCCGCGTGTGCAATCCGTACGGCGGCAATATCACCCACCCAGGGCGCGAGCTCCTCTTCCAGGTCCCACCGCAGCTCCCCCGCCAGTTCGGAAATCGCGCGCGCAAAATCAGCATCGCCACTGATCGTCACATACGAAAAAGCGCGATCCATATCGCTGAGAATCCGCGGCAGGTTGCCGGGCTGTAGGGTGATGGTGACGTTGGGCTCGGACATGGCTGCCTGCAGCAAGCCGTCCGTAGCAACTGAAACATCGAGTTGCATGACCCCGATATCGATTCGCGCCACTTTATCGGCGTGCGCTGCCAGTTTGTTACGGAGCGAAGGCTGACGCGCCAGTACATGGTTGATGGCAGCGACCATCGGGCGCACAAACGTGGTCATATTGTTTTGTTGTGGATCCGCGCTCAAAGCTTGGCCCCAACGTGCAGTGCCGCCACACCTGCCGTCAGATTGAAATACTCGACTCGCTCCAGACCCGCCTCCTGCATCATCGATTTCAAGGTCTCTTGATCCGGATGCATGCGAATTGACTCAGCCAAATAGCGGTAGCTATCGGCGTCATCAGCAATCTTCTGGCCTAGCCACGGCAGTACCTTGAACGAGTACAGGTCATATGGCTTTTGCAGGGGCGCTGCGACCTTGGAAAACTCGAGTACCAGCAGCTTACCGCCGGGCTTCAGTACACGGCGCATCTCAGCCAAGGCCAATTCTTTGTGCGTCATGTTGCGCAGACCGAAGGCCACCGAGACACGATCGAAGTAATTGTCTGGAAACGGTAAATGCTCCGCATCGCAAATCAAGGTAGGCAGTAACAGTCCTTGGTTGATCATGCGGTCGCGCCCGACCCGAAGCATCGACTCATTGATGTCGGTGTGCCATACCTGTCCACTGGGGCCAGCGCGTTTGGCAAACGCTGCAGTGAGATCCCCGGTACCCGCAGCAATATCCAGCACCTTGAAGCCTGGACGTATGCCTGCTTGCGCGATGGTGAATGCCTTCCACAGTCGATGCAGACCTGCGGACATCAGGTCATTCATCACATCGTAATTAGAAGCGACCGAATGAAAAACCTCGGCTACTTTTTTTACTTTTTGTGCTTCTGGAACTTCCTGATAGCCGAAATGGGTCTGGGACATGGTGTGGGGGATGCTTGTGGCGGCCGGAGGCGGTGACGGATTATACAAATCAACCACAACCCTTTCCTTGTGTGACCATCGCTACATCACGGCCGGATTCACGATCATGCCCCGCTGCCTCAAGTCGTCGCAGGTAGTCTTCCCACAGGGCTTCCCGGTTCAGGCAGAAGCTGTGCAGCAAGTCCCATGAATAAATACCGCTGTCATGGCCATCGGAGAATACCGGCCGAATCGCGTAGTGACCCACTGGCTCGATCGCAGTGATCTCGACCAGGCGCTTGCCGGTCTGTAGTGTCTCCTGTCCCGGCCCATGACCACGCACCTCCGCCGATGGCGATAGCACGCGCAGGAACTCGAATGGCAGCGGATAGTTCTGGTCATCGTAGGTTAGCTCCAGCGTACGCGAGGCTTTATGCAGCGTGATCGACGTGGGAATGGGAGAAGTGCTCACTGCTTGTCCTTCATATAAGGGCGCGAATTAACCCGGAAACTTTGAATGATCCTGCGTAGCGTGGCTCACCTCTGGATCCCGGCCTTCGGCGGGATGACAGTTCACGGGGCAACGCTTCCTAAATCGTCAGCCCGACCCGCTCCAGAATGCCAGTTCAACGAGCGACGCTTCCTAAATCGTCATCCCGGCGCAGGCCGGGATCCAGTATTGTCGACAGGGCGGCGTAACCGTCAGGGATAAGTAGCCAGCTTTTGCTGCATTTTGGCACGCAATCCATCGATTCGCTCGCGCCTGACTTGCAGTGACGCGGCCTGAGGCGAGCGCTGAGCCTGCCCCCAGACCGGTTGAGGGAAATGCGCATCATCGACGTAGCGCGGGATGATATGCCAGTGCAAATGCGGCACCATGTTGCCGAAACTGGCGAGATTGATCTTCTCGGGCTGCATGACATCACGCACGACTTGCTCGACCTGCCAGAGCACATCCATCAGCAGCATGCGATCGAGTTCGGGCAAATCCGTCACTTCT
>CAISYX010000086.1 GCA_903889815.1 uncultured Gammaproteobacteria bacterium | reverse complement strand
TCTTGAAAAGAGAAGACCTGAACCACACCGGCGCACACAAGATCAACAACACCATAGGCCAGGCGCTTCTTGCCAAGTTCATGGGCAAACCTCGCATCATCGCTGAAACCGGTGCAGGTCAGCACGGCGTTGCCAGCGCGACAATCGCTGCGCGTCTCGGTCTGCAATGCGATGTTTACATGGGCGCAGAAGACATCAAGCGTCAGTCAGCCAACGTGTTTCGCATGAAGCTGATGGGCGCGAACGTGATCTCCGTCGAGTCAGGATCACGTACGCTGAAGGACGCGCTCAACGAGGCGCTGCGAGACTGGGCTGCGAACGTCGACAACACCTACTACATCATTGGCACCGCGGCAGGACCGCATCCCTATCCCCGCATGGTGCGCGACTTCCAGTCCGTGATCGGACGCGAGGCGCGTCAGCAGTCCCTTGAGCAGTTCGGCCGTCTTCCCGATGCTTTGGTTGCATGTGTCGGTGGTGGCTCCAATGCCATCGGACTGTTTCATCCGTTTCTGCACGACGTCAATGTGGAGATGTATGGCGTTGAGGCTGGCGGTGACGGACTGGAAACGGGCAGGCATGCAGCGCCATTGAGTGCTGGTCGCCCCGGCATTCTGCATGGCAACAGAACTTATCTGATGACGGACGATGCCGGTCAGATCATGGAGACACACTCCGTCTCTGCGGGGCTGGATTACCCGGGTGTCGGACCGGAACACTCCTGGCTCAAGGATATCGGTCGAGTCAGCTATGTTGCGGCGACAGACACGGAAGCTCTGGAGGCGTTCCGTGGACTTTCCAGAATGGAAGGCATCATTCCAGCGCTGGAGACCAGTCACGCCATTGCCTATGCTGGCAAACTCGCGGCGGGCATGGCGAAGGACAAGATCATCGTGGTCAATCTTTCCGGCCGCGGAGACAAGGACATACACACCGTTGCCAGCATCGATGGCATCACTATCTAAAGCCTGGAACCGAGTCAGCACGCCATGAGCCGTATCAGTCAGACCATCGCCGCCCTGCGGTCAGCACAACGCAAGGTACTTGTTCCCTATCTGGTTGCCGGGGATCCCGACAAGGGCACCACAGTAGCGTTGATGCTCGCCCTGGTACATGCGGGTGCCGACATCATCGAGCTGGGTGTTCCCTTCAGCGATCCGTCCTCAGACGGGACGATCATTCAGCTGGGCGCAGAGCGCGCACTGCGGCAAGGAACCACCCTTCACGATGTTTTCGACATCGTCCGCCAGTTCCGCGAGGTCGACACCCGCACTCCGATCGTTCTCATGGGTTACCTAAATCCTGTTGAGATAATGGGTTACGAGGCATTTGCCAGTGAAGCGCAGGCAGCGGGCGCAGATGGCGTGTTGATCGTGGACATGCCGGCCTACGAATGCGAAGACTTGTTCCGTGCTGTGCGCCCGCGGGGTCTGGACACTGTTTTTCTCGTGGCGCCGACAACGACGGCAGCGCGCCTCGCATCGATCTGTGCACACTCCACCGGTTATCTGTATTACGTTTCCCTGAAGGGGGTTACCGGGGCAGCTATCAAGGACAAGGGCGACATCAAAGGCAAAATTGAACATTTGCGTACCATCACTGAGTTACCCGTAATAGTGGGGTTTGGCATCAAGGATGCGCAATCAGCCATCGACATGGCCGTGATTAGTGACGGTGTAAT
>CAISYX010000085.1 GCA_903889815.1 uncultured Gammaproteobacteria bacterium | reverse complement strand
CAGCCGAGCCCCCATGGATGGGTTCACGGCGTGTCCTGCCAGGCTCCCCCCGCAACTCTGAACCTGCTACTGACGCAACAAGGCATCCAGTTCCTGCAGACGCTCCGGCGTCCCGATATCGAACCAGCGCCCCGCAAACTGCTCGCCTTCCACCTTCCCCGCCGCAATAGCCTTGTCCAGCACCGGGCGCAGCGGCAGCGGCTCTTGCGCCAGCCCCGCAAACAGCGCCGGATGCATGACGCTGACGCCACTGTAGGTGCAGCCTCGCACGGCCTCGTCAGCCACGCGCAGCCGCAGGCGACCAGCGGCGTCGAGCACGAAATCGCCCCTGGGGTGGTGTGGCGGGTTGTCCACCATCACCAGCCGGGCCAGGGTGGCGTGCCCGTCCAGGGGCTGCAGGCTACGGAAGTCATAGTCCGTCCAGATATCTCCGCTGACCACGGCAAACGCCTCGCTGCCCAACAGCGGCAGCGCCTTGACGATGCCGCCGGCCGTCTCCAGACGCACGGTCTCGCGGGAATACTGAATCTGCACACCATAGCGACTGCCATCGCCAAGTGCGGCCTCGATTTTGTCACCCAGATGAAAGTGGTTGATGACGATCTCGCGGATCCCCGCCGCCGCGAGATTGCGCAGATGGTATTCGATGAGCGCGCTGCCCCCGGCCTGCAGCAAGGGCTTGGGAAGATGGTCGGTCAGCGGGCGCATGCGGGTGCCGAGCCCCGCGGCAAGAATGATGGCTTTCACGCAATGCCCTCGGGCAGCGCGAAGGCCTGCAGGCGGGGATATGCCACTGGCAGCACGCGGTTCTGGAACCAGTGATTGAATTCGGCCATTTCCGGATGCCCTGCTGCCACACGCAGCACATAGTCGATGACCAGCGGCACATCGGCCATGTAACGCGGCTTGCCATCGCGCAGATTCAGCCGGCAGAAGATGCCGATCACCTTGATGTGGCGCTGCAGCCCCATCAAGTCGAAGTCCCGAAGAAACGCGGCTTCAGCGCTCGGTCCAGTGCCGGCGAGCACGCCGCGCGCCACCGCACCGGCTCGGTACTGCAGGGCCCAGGCGCGCACCCGCGCATCCGGCCAGACGATGTAACAATCACGCAACAAAGACACGAGGTCGTAGGTGCAGGCGCCGAACACGGCGTCCTGAAAATCGATCACACCCGGCGCGTGGTGAACGTCGCCATCGAGTACCATCAGATTGCGGGAGTGATAGTCACGGTGCACACACACCTGTGGCTGTGTCAGTGCGGCATCTTCCAGAAAGGTCCAGGTGCGTTCGAGCAGCGCACGTTCGTCATCGTTCAGCCTGATCTCGAGGAAGCGCTCGCAGAACCAGTGATCGAACAGCGACATCTCGGTGCGCAGCAATTGTCGGTTGTAAGGGGCCAGTTCGCTGCCATTACCGCGAGCCTGCAGTTCGATAAGGGAATTAATCGCCGCCGTGTACAGCGCGTCCGCACCAGAGGCGGTCTGCAACGCAGGCAGATACAGCGCATCTCCGAAGTCTTCCAGCAGCATGAAGCCCTGTTCGAAATCGACGCGCAGCACGCGCGGCGTCAGCATGCCGGCAGCGCGGAAAAGCTGCGCCACGCGCACGAAACGCCGGCAGTCTTCATGAGCAGGCGGCGCGTCCACCAGAATGTAGCGCGTGGCCTGCAGCAACGCCTGCCACAGGGGGTCCGCACTGCCCGGCGCCGCTGGCAGCACGATGCGGAAATAGCGCCGGAAACTCGCGTCGCCTGACACCGTATGAATACTGCCCTCAAGTGGCAAACCACCCGCCATATCCTGCAGACATTGCCGCGCCCAGGCGGTCAATGCGTCCTTTCTCTGATCCATTGCCTGTCCGTTCCGCAGTATTTCTATCCTGTGCCCAATGAATTACCATGCCGGTCTGATTTCCGAGCCATTCTATTGGATTGCCTGCAACAATGCAGTTTCGAAAAAGCCTTTTGTGCTCCCGCATTTCCCTGATTCTGGCCTCTGGCGCATTGCTGAGTTCGCACGCGAACACGGCCCTCGCGCAGCAGCTTGCCTCGGACAGCGGGCAATGGACCTGCCGCGCCGACGCCTCGGGCGCATGGCAGTGTGCAGAGAACCCCACTGCAGCGCGCAGCACTGTCAGTGCCGGTGTCGTGGTAACGCGGGGGGCACGGGACGCGTCGACGGCTCGCTCAGGCGGTTCCGTGGCCACACAGGCCAGCACAACTGGCAGCAACGGCGCCGTCAACGACTGGGTGCCGCTCGAGCAGATGACACCGGAACAACGCGCCAATGTGCCTGCCAATTGTTGCGGCGCCTTCATCGAACCAGCCCGCACGGGGCCGAACGGCCAGCTGCTCGACGCCGCCGCAGATCCGGCCACGGCCCCCACCCTGTTTACTGCCCCCGGCGCCATCGAACAGGACACCGACGCCCGCGTGAACATCGCCGGCGCGGTCAGCATTCAGCAGGGCAACCGCACCATCCGCAATTCCGATTCCACGCAGATAGACCAGCAGGCCGACACCATCACCCTGTCCGGCAACGTGGAGTTCCGCGAACCCGGCGTGCTGCTGACCGGCAGCGGCGCCTTTGTCGACCAGGCCAACAGTCAGAACCGCATCGACAATGCCTCCTACGTGCTGCACCAGTACGGCGTGCATGGCGCGGCCAGTGTGATCGTCTATGACAGCGAAGGCGAAGTGCTCGCCATCGAAAACGGCGAGTTCAGCCGCTGCGAACCGGGCAACGAATTCTGGACACTGCAGTCGCGCCGCATGCGCCTGGACACGGCGGCCGGCATCGGCACCGCGGAAGGCGTGACTCTGCGCATCAAGGATGTGCCGGTGTTCCATTACCCGTTCACGGTGCCCTTCCCGCTCGGCGATCAGCGCGTCTCCGGATTCCTTGCGCCCAGCCTCGGCTCGACCAGTGACGGTGGCCTGGATGTCGCGCTGCCCTATTACCTGAACCTGGCGCCGCATTACGACGCTACGCTGACGCCGCGCCTGATCGGCGACCGTGGCGCCATGGCCAGCGGCGAGTTCCGCTATCTGGCTGACTGGTCCATGAACACTGCAAGCGCCTCTCTGCTGCCGGGCGACAAGCGCTTTGATGCCGCCACTGCCGGCGTGCCGGGTGCGGACTCACCGGCCCGCGAAGACCGCTGGTTTGTGGGGGTGCAGCACGCCGGACAGCTGGGTGAGCGCTGGTCCACCGCCATCAATTACGAAGCCGTGAGTGACGACCGCTACTTCCGCGACCTGGGCTCCAGTGGCCTGACCGTCTCCAGCCGCACGCATCTGCAGCGCAATGGCCAGTTGAACTACCGCGCGCCGAACTGGTATGCGGGCACCCGCGTGCAGCGCATCGACATCATTGATCCCTACATCTCGGCCAGTGACCTGAACATTCCCTACGATCGCCTGCCAGAATTCACCTTCGGCGCCACTGAATCCCTCGGGGGATTGCAGTTGAAAGTGGATGGCAGCCATGTGCGCTTCGATCGCTCGCTGAATCGCGCCGGTCTGACGCCCGCGCAGATTGCCGCCGGTGCCCTGGTGCAGGGCGATCGGCTGCATGTGCAGCCCGAAATCAGCTGGCCAATCCGTGGCGACGCAGGCTTCATGGTGCCGACCGCCGGCTACCGCTACACGCAGTGGAGTCTCGACCAGCAGGCCGTGGGCACCCTGCAGGACCCTGACCGGGGTCTCGGTCTGTTCAGCCTCGACTCCGGACTGGTATTCGAGCGCCCCATGGCCCGGGGCAATGGCTTCATGCAGACGCTGGAGCCACGCCTGTTCTATCTGTACAGCGAACAGGAAAATCAGTCGCTGCTGCCCACGTTCGACAGCGCCCAGATCAACTTCAACTACGGGCAACTGTTCCGCACCGACCGGTTCAGCGGCCATGACCGCATTGGCGACGCCGATCAGCTGAGCCTGGCCCTGAGCACCCGCTTCATCAGCGGCAGCGGCGAGGAGCGCGCACGCCTGAGTATTGGCCAGATCATCCACTTCGAAGACCGCATCGTCGCACTGGACAGCCCACTGCAGAACTGGCTGACCCTGCAGCCGCGCAACACCGACCGCTCCGCCCTGGTGGGCGAGGCCTTCTACCTGTTCAACGAGCAGTGGCGCCTGAACAGCGACCTGCAGTGGAACGAGGATCAACAACATGTTGACGAGAGCAGTCTGTCCCTGCGCTATCAGGGCGACGAGAACCATCTCTTCAATGTCGGCTACCGTTTCCGCCGTCTGGTGGACCTCTACGGCCCCGTGCCGGCAGGGCTCGATCCGCGCATCAAACAGAGCGATGTATCGGGCGTCTGGCCCCTGAACAATAATTGGCGTTTGCTGGGTCGATGGCACTATGATCACAGCAACAGCCGCAACCTGGACACCTTTGCCGGTGTTGAATACAGCAATTGCTGCGCGACAATCCGCCTGGTCGCCCGGGAGTGGATCGACGATGACGAATTCTTCCTCTTGCAGGACGACACCAACACCGGCGTCTTTTTCCAGCTGACCCTCAATGGCCTCGGCAATGTCAGCGGCGGCGGCATCAGCAGAATGCTCAGTGACGGGATCCTGGGCTTCAAGGAGTATGGAACGAATGAATAAGGCTTTTTGCGTGCGTCTGCTGGTCATCCTTGTGCTGGGACTCACGGCCGGCAATGCCCTGGCGCAGCGACAGGTGCTGGACAAGGTCGTGGCCATCGTCGACGAAGGCGTTGTCCTGCAGAGCGAGCTGGACACCCGTCTCACCGAAGCCCGCGAGCAGATGACTGCCTCGGGCCAGCCCGTGCCTCCCGCCGCGCAGCTGCGCGAACAGGCGCTGGAATCCCTGGTGGTGGAGAATCTGCAGATGCAGCTGGCGGAGCGCATGGGCATCCGCTATGACGACGATACGGTCAATGGTGTCATGCAGACCCTGGCCGAGCAGAACAACATGACGTTTGACCAGTATGTGTCAGCGCTGGAATCCGTGGGTCGTTACATCATTACCCGTGAGCAGATCCGCAAGGAACTGTCGCTGCGCGACCTCCAGCGCGGCATGGTCAACCGCCGCATCAACATCACCGATCAGGAGATCGAGAACTTCCTGAATTCCGAGATGGGCCGCGTCACCATGGCGCCGGATTATCTCGTCGATCAGACGCTGATTCCTATCGGGGAAGATGATGCCCCCGAGCTGATCGCCGCCAAGCAAGCCTTTGCGCAGCAGATGCTGGAAGCCGTGCAGGCGGGCACTGATTTCGCCGAGGCGCGCGCCATTGCCCAGCGCGGCGCAGTGGCGTCTCCTCCCACCGCGTTCCAGGTGTCCGGCGGCGAGCTGGGCTGGCGCAAGGCCGACGGGCTGCCTACCCTGTTCGTGGACCTGGTGCCCACCATGGAGGCCAACGAGATTCGCGGCCCGATCCGCAGCCCGAGTGGCTTCCACCTCGTCAAGCTGGTGGCAGTGCAGGGCGATGTGGAGAATCTGGTGAATCAGACGCTCGCCCGTCACATCCTGATCACCCCCAACGAGATTCGCACGGAAGAGCAGGCCGAGACCCTCATCCGTTCCCTGCATGGCCGCATCAAGGCCGGCGAAGATTTCGCGGAAATCGCCCGGCAGAACTCCGACGATGCCGCCTCCGTGGTGGCCGGTGGCGACATGGGCTGGGCCAGTGAAGGGGGTATGCCTCCGGATTTCGAAGCACAGATCCGGGACCTCGAGATCGGCACGCTGAGCGAGCCATTTCGGACCAGTTTCGGCTGGCACGTGGCGGAAGTCATGGAGCGCCGGGTGGAAGACATGAGTCGCGAGTTCAGCCGACAGCAAGCAGAGAACACACTGCGCAACCGCAAGTTCGAAGTGGAATTGCAGAACTGGCTGGTAGAGATCCGCGAACAGGCTTACGTCAAAATCAGCCCTCAGTGAGCGGCGAGAACCCCGTGATTGAACGCATCGCGATAACTGCCGGCGAACCTGCCGGCATTGGTCCTGACCTGTGCATACAACTGGCACAGAGCGCCGATCAGCACATTGAACGGGTTGTCATAGCAGACCCGAAGTTGTTGCTCGAGCGCGCCGCTGTGCTGGGGCTGCCGCTGCAGATTCTGCCCTTCGACCCCACCCTTCCCGCCAGTGTCTCCGCTGCCGGCACGCTGCGCGTGCTGCCAGTGGCTTTACGTGCTCCGGTCAAGGCCGGCACCTTGAACCCTGCCAACGCTGCCTATGTGCTCGACACGCTGCGCTGTGCCGTGCAGTCCTGTCTGCAAGGCGATGTGGCGGCAATGGTGACAGCGCCAGTGCACAAGGGCGTGATCAATGAT
>CAISYX010000084.1 GCA_903889815.1 uncultured Gammaproteobacteria bacterium | reverse complement strand
GTGTTGATGTGCCTCAGTGATTTTTGGCAGCAGGCCGGAGCAGGCGGCAGTGTTCTGGCGGACCGTCGCCCGCCAGGATGGGTGAGGCAAGCGTTGACCAAGCGCAGCTTGGTGCGCAGCCGAACGACGCCCATCTGCGATGGGCGGCTGGAGGGCGCCGAGCCTACAGGGATGTACTTGTGGCGTGTCCGCCGGAACACTGCCGCCTGCTCGGCCCGGATTGCGAAGTGCTGTTCGCGGGCCAGCCCGCTCCCACCAGGGCGGACGCACACGGGAACTCAGTGCCCGGCCTCGTGCTCGCGGATCACCTGCAGAAAGGCTTCGCCGTATTTCTCCAGCTTGCTCTGCCCCACCCCGCTGATGCTCAGGAACTGCTGCTCCGTCAGCGGCCGGTAGTGCACCATGTCCATCAGGCTGGCGTCGTGGAAGATGACATAGGGCGGCACATCCTTCTCGTCGGCGAATGCCTTGCGGCACTGGCGCAGGGCGTCCCACAACAGCCTGTCGGCATCGGCCACCTTGTGACTGCTGCGGGATTTTTTCTCCGGTTTCGCAAGCACTTCCTGCACGTCGATACGCAGGTCGATGCGCTCCTCGCCCTTGAGCAGGCCGCGGGACTTCTCGTTCAAATGCAGACCGCCATAGGTGGCGTGATCCACATTCAGGTAGCCGCGCGCCACCAGCTGACGAAACACCGAACGCCAGGCATTGCCTTCCAGCTCCTTGCCGATGCCATAGGTCGAAAGATGCTGGTGCGCATTCTGGAATATCTTGTCCGACTCGACGCCCAGCAGCACGTCGATCAGGTAATTCACGCCGAAGCGCTGCCCGGTGCGGTACACACAGGACAGCGCCTTGCGGGCGGCCTCCGTGCCATCCCAGGTGGGCGCGGGGGTCAGACAGGCATCGCAATTGCCGCAGTACTCTGGTGTATCCTCGCCAAAATAATGCAGCAGGGCCTGGCGCCGGCAGCTGGTGATCTCGCACAGGCCCAGCATGGCGTCCAGCTTGGCTCGTTCGACGCGCTTGAACTTCTCGTTACCCTGAGACCCATCCATCATCTGCCGCAGCATGATCACATCCTGCAAGCCATACACCATCCATGCCGTGGCAGGTTCGCCGTCACGTCCGGCCCGGCCGGTCTCCTGATAATAAGCTTCAAGACTCTTGGGCAGGTCGAGGTGCACGATGAAACGCACGTCCGGCTTGTCGATGCCCATGCCGAAGGCGATGGTGGCCACCACGATCACGCTGTCTTCCCGCAGAAAGCGCTGTTGATTGCGCTGCCGCACTTCAGCAGTGAGTCCTGCATGATAGGGCACGGCGTCGAAGCCCTGCTCCACCAGCCAGGCGGCGGTGTCGTCCACCTTTTTGCGGGACAGGCAGTAGACAATGCCCGCATCCTTCTCGTGCTCGCGGCGCAGAAAGCGCATCAGCTGTTGCCGGGGATTCTGCTTCTGGGTGATGCGGTACTGAATGTTGGGACGGTCGAAACCGCTGACGAAATGACGGGCCTCGCTCAGACCCAGGCGCTCGACAATCTCCGCACGGGTATTGGCGTCGGCGGTGGCGGTCAGGGCGATGCGGGGCACAGCGGGAAACTGCTCCTGCAGAATGGACAGTTGCAGGTAGTCGACGCGGAAATCGTGGCCCCATTGCGAAACGCAGTGGGCTTCGTCGATGGCGAACAGGGCAATGTCGAGACTGCGCAGAAGGTCCAGGGTGGACGGCTGGTTCAGCCGTTCAGGGGCCACATAGAGCAGATCAAGTCCGCCTGTGCGCAGCGCCTGCACCACATCGCGCTGGGCTTCCGGCGGCAGCGACGAATTGAGAAAACTCGCCCTTACACCAAGCTCCCGCAGCGCGTCGACCTGGTCCTGCATGAGTGCGATAAGAGGGGAGATGACGATGCCAACGCCGCTGCGCAGCAGCGAGGGGATCTGGTAGCACAGAGACTTGCCGCCGCCGGTAGGCATCAGCACCAGCGCGTGGCGGCAGACCATCAACTCGTCGATGATCTCCCGCTGCGGCCCGCGAAACTGCTCGTAGCCGAAAATGTCCTTGAGTACTTGTTCAGGACTGGAGTTCACGTGTCAGGCGTGCGGACGCCTCAACGGGCAGCCAGACGTTCGCGGTATTGCGCCAGCGCCAGCTTCAGCTTCTCCGCGTTCTGCGGGCCCATGCGCAGCAGCTGCTTCTCCACTGGGGAATAGCTCTCGATCTCTGAGTCGGCGTACAGGTACATCACACGCGGTTTCACCAGCTGGAACGGACCCTCCGCACTGCGAGCATTGATGACAGTATCGATGGCACGCAGCAGCGTGGCGTCGAAGTCCCGGTTGGGGTAGCCGATCTCCGCATACGCTTCCTGCAACAAGGGCTTGACCAGGCGGTACAGCGGCACAGCGACGTCCGGATCTACCGCTGCCAGCCCATCGATCAGAGCGGTGTAGCGCTGGTAGGACACGGTCTGCATTTCATACAGGTTGGTATCGACTTCCCGCACGGCGACGCTTTGCTGCAAGCGGCGGATCGGGTAGTCCAGTTGCGGCAGATTGCCCTCGGCCACATTGTCCACGAACACCACGAAACGACGCAGTACTTCTTCCGACGTCACCAGGTTGAGCAATGCAGCGCCTGTCTCGAAGGCTGACATCCGTGCCAGCACGAAAGCATCACTGTCGTTGAGGCCAGGCAGTTCGACAGGCGCTTCCGGCGCAGGCGTGGGCTCAGCCTCGATGATTTCGACCACCGGCGGCGGTGTGGCGTCGTCCGTCACGGTGGCTGCAGTGGGAGCGGGGGCAATGACACGCTCCACAGGGGCTGGCGCGACGGGAACCGGAGGCGCGATTTCGACAGTGCGAGTGCCTTCCGGACTTTCAAAGGTGGCCGCCAGATAGACCAGAAACAGCAGCCCG
>CAISYX010000083.1 GCA_903889815.1 uncultured Gammaproteobacteria bacterium | reverse complement strand
CGGCGGCAGCATGTCCTTCTTCAGGATCCATGCCAGTCGTGTGGGCTCTGTGCCTTTGAGAATCCAGTCAGGGAAGCTGGGGATCAGCTTGCCGCCAAACCCGAACTCGGCCAGCACGATCTTGCCGCGCTCCACAGTCAGGGGGCACGACCCGTAGCCATCGTAATGTGCCACGCCCTGGGTCACGCCCATGTCGGACAGCAGGTTGTGCGCCACGATCGGCGCCTGCTTGCGGGCCGCCGCAGCTGTCTTGGCATTGGGGGCACTGCACACATCCCCCAGTGACCAGATGTTGGGATAGCGCTTGTGACGCAGTGTCGCCTGATCGACATCCACCCAGCCCGCCGCATCGGCCAATGGACTGCTGCGGATCACGTCCGGCGCCTGCTGCGGCGGGCACACATGAATCATGTCGAAATCTGTCTCGACGCGCTCAACCTTGCCTTCGGCGTCCGTCTTGTCAAACCAGGCGGTCCCGCTGTCGCCATCAAGCTTCACCAGTTTGTGGGAGAAATTGAGAGTGGCCTTGTACTTCTCGATGTATTTCATCAGCGCCGGGACATATTCCTTCACGCCAAACAGCACCGCACCAGCGTTGTAGAACTGGATGTTGATGTCCTTGAGCACGCCCGTGCGGTACCAGTGGTCACCGGACAGATACAGCGCCTTCTGTGGCGCGCCAGCGCACTTGATCGGCATCGGCGGCTGGGTAAAGACAGCCTTGCCGGAGCGCAACCCCTGCACCAACTTCCAGGTGTAGGGTGCAAGGTCGAAGCGGTAATTGGAGGTGACACCATTGCGCCCCAGTGTCTCGGACAGTCCCTCGATACCAGCCCAGTTGAGCTTGATGCCACAGGCGACGATCAGGCGGTCGTAGCTGACGGTGCTGCCATCGTCCAGACGCACACAATTGCTTTCCGGAGAGAACTCGACGGCAGCGGCCTTTATCCAGGTCACTCCGCGGGGAATGAGGGGCGCCATGTCGCGCTCCGTCTGCGGCGCCTTGAAAACCCCTGCGCCCACCAGCGTCCAGCCTGGCTGGTAATAATGCTTTTCGGCCTTGTCGACCAGGGCGATGCGCAGATCCGGCTTGCGCTTGAGCAGGCTGGAGGCCGTGCTGATGCCTGCTGCACCGGCACCAATGATCACGACGGCATAGTGCTTCATGCCCTGGGTCGAAGGCTTGAGCAAGGAGCCGCGCTTGACGCTGTCTGCCAGGTCGAACCCCGCGGCGCGACCGGCCGCCAGCACTGGCTCAGCCGCCGCACCTTTCGACGCCTGATCCATGGCCCAGAGATTCACTGACCGGCTGCCAGAACGGCAGAAAGCGACCAGTGGCCGAGGGAGCTCTGCAAAGGCGATACCAAATGCCGCGATGTCACTGTCACTGATGGCGCCAGAGACTACCGGCACATGACGAATCTGCAGGCCGTTGCGCAGCGCGGCGGCCTCGATCTGCGCATAGGCTGGCTGGTCCTCGGTTTCGCCGTCGGGCCGGTTGCACATCAACCCCCGGATGCCCAGTGCTGCCAGCGCATCCACATCCTCAACGCTCAGCTGTTCGGCGACCGCAAAGTCTGCAGTGATGTTTTTGATGATCATGTTCGATTCCTTGTTGTTGTGAGTTCACGAGTCTTGGGAAAGAAGCCGACGTAGGTCTGGAGTCTACAACAGGTTCACCGGGACTCTAAGGAACACCTTGCCATCTGGCTCGGCTGGCGGCATGTGGCCAGCCCGCATGTTCACCTGCAGAGATGGCAGAATCAGGCGTGGCATGTCCAGCGTCTTGTCACGGGCCTCACGCATCAACACGAAGGCGTCCTCGGAGACACCATCATGGACATGAATGTTGCGCTGACGTTCGGCAGCCACGGAGGATTCCCAACCCAGGGGGCGGCCATCCGGATAGTCATGGCACATGAACAGCCGCGTTTTCCCGGGCAGTGACAGCACGCGGCAAATCGAGCGGTACAGTGTTCGCGCATTCCCACCAGGGAAATCGGCTCGGGCCGAACCGCCCTCCGGCATGAAGATGGTGTCCCCCACGAAGGCCGCATCGCCGATGACATGGGTCATGCAGGCCGGCGTATGGCCCGGGGTGTGCAGCGCATAGGCCTTCATGCTGCCGATCATGTAGCTGTCGCCGTCGGCAAACAGACAGTCAAACTGAGAGCCATCGCGCTGGAATTCGGTGCCTGCATTGAAGACCTTGCCGAAGGTGTCCTGCACGATGTTGATGCTGTCGCCAATCCCGAGCTTGCCGCCCAGATGCTGTTGTATGTAGGGCGCCGCAGAAAGGTGGTCAGCATGCACGTGCGTTTCAATGATCCACTCGTTCTGCCAGCCTTTCTCTTTCACGAAGGCGATGATGCGGTCAGCGCCGGCATGGCTTGTCCGGCCCGAGGCGTAATCCAGGTCAAGCACGGAGTCGATCACGGCGCAGGCATTCGATGCAGGGTCCTTCACCACGTAGCTGAACGTATTGGTGGGCTCGTCGAAGAAGTGGTGAACTTCTGGTTTGACATCAAGTGCCGGGACAAACGGAATATGCGTGTTGCTCATGGTCATACTCTCCTTGGCATGGGGGCGATCAGCTCGCACTGAGAAGGACTCAGCAATCCCCGGGCCAATCTGCGAAGAAGTGCAAGCCGGAATTTAACTTGATGATTTTATTGGGTTTAGCAAGTTCAGCCTGCAGCGTTTTCAGAAAGTTGCTGACATGCCGGCACAATTCGGGACATTATTGACAAAAGTCTCTGACAGAATTGGCAAACATGCAGATCATCAGCACCGACAAGACGACCCTCGCTGCCGCCGGCATGCTGGACGGCTTCGATTACCCGGCAATTCTGGTCAGCAGCACCTACCAGATTCTGGCGGCCAACGATCTCTATACCCGCACTTTCGGTGCAATCGACACCCAGCATGTCGCGCACTGCTACAAGGTCTCTCACAACTACGAGATGCCCTGTGACCAGGCAGGGGAATCCTGCCCACTGGCCGCAAGCCGCAAGCCGCAAGTCAGGCCATCGCGAAAAGGTCCTCCATATTCACAATACTCCGCGGGGCAAGGAACACGTCGATGTCGAAATGCTGCCCATACTGGACGCCAATGGTGACCTGCAGTATTTCGTGGAACTGCTGAAACCGGTTGCACACGCCAGTGCCCAGGCCAGCACCGCACTGATGGTGGGAATCAGTGCACGCTTCAATGCGATGGTGGAAATGATCAATCGCGTGGCACCCAGCGATGCGTCTGTCCTCTTGCTGGGCGAGTCCGGCACTGGCAAGGAGCTGGCTGCGCAGGCCATTCATGACGCCAGCAGCCGCAAGCGCAATCCGTTTGTCACAGTGGAGTGCGCTGGCCTGACGGAAACGCTTTTTGAAAGCGAGTTGTTCGGCCATGCCAAGGGCGCCTTCACCGGCGCAGCCTACAGCAAGCCCGGCCTTGTGGAAGCCGCAAACGGCGGCACCTTGTTTCTCGACGAAATCGGTGACATTCCCCTGCCACAACAAGTGAAGCTGCTGCGCCTGATCGAAACCGGCACCTACCGCGCCGTCGGCAGCGTGGAGGCCTTGCGTGCCGACTTCCGATTAGTCTGTGCGACGCACAAGAACCTGCGCGAACTGGTTCGGCATGGGCTGTTCCGGGAAGATCTGTACTACCGCGTCAATGTCTTTCCGATCGTGCTGCCAGCACTGCGCGAGCGCGTGGAGGACATTCCGCTGATTGCCCGCTCACTGCTGCAAAAAATTACCGGTGACCGCGTGCAGCATCTGAGCGCACAGGCTGAGCACTTTCTGCAGCAGCTGAGTTTCAATGGCAATATCCGGGAAATGCGCAACATTATGGAAAGAGCGGTGCTGCTGACCAACACCGACGAGATCAGCGCTGAACTGCTGCGCAGCTGTCTTGATGTCGATGCGGCGCAGCAGGCAGTCCCTGCAGATATGCATGCACTGGAGACGGATCACCTGCGCAGGGCTCTGGCACGCCATGCCGGCGACAAGCAGGCCGTGGCTGCGGAACTGGGTATTTCCCTGCGGACTTTGTACCGCAAGCTGCGTGACCACGAGGTGTAATTCGCCCCGTGCTGCGGCACCAAGGCAGAGTACATGGCTGTCCGCGCAATGTCCGTACTATAATTCCGGTCACTGCAGTTCCCGATACCTATAACAAGAAGGAGCATGTCATGCCAAACCCGCTAAGATCGGCGCTTGCGATTGCCAGCTTGTCCCTGCTGAGCACTGCCTTGCAGGCCCAGACTGTCGTCAACCCGACCAATGAACACCCCAATCCCTACGAGACCATCAACAACTTCTTCGAGTTGCCGGATGGCCGCACCTGGGGAGCTACCAGCACTGTGGACATCGACCCCGACGGGACGTCAATCTGGGTAGCGGAGCGCTGTGGTGCGAACAGCTGTGCTGGATCCGACGTGGATACGGTCATGAAATATGACAAGGATGGAAACCTCATCACCAGTTTCGGTGCGGGCTTGTTCATTTTCCCCCACGGTATCCACGTCGACCCGCAAGGCAATGTCTGGATCGCCGATGGCCGCGCTGCCAATGCGACGGAACTGGCCGCCAATCCCGATGCTGCCGGCAAGGGACACACGGTCTACAAGTTCAGTCCGACGGGCGAAGTGCTGATGCGCTTCGGAACTCCGGGTGTCGCGGGCAACGGCCAGGGCGGAGACCTTTTGAACGAACCCAACGACGTGATCACAGCCCCGAATGGTGATATCTATATTGCCGAGGGCCACAGCGGCCAGGGGGCCAATGCCGATTGGGACACCGTGGCACGCATCATCAAGTACGACAGCAACGGCGTGTTCCTGGAGTCCTGGGGAAATATTGGAACGGCCCCCGGCGAGTTCCGTACACCCCACGCGCTGGCGTTTGACTCCCGTGGACGACTGTTCGTAGCCGACCGCGGCAATGTCCGAATCCAGATTTTCGAGCAGGACGGCACCTTCATCACAGAATGGAAGCAGTTCGGTCGCCTGAGCGGCATCTTCATAGACAAGAATGACATCCTCTATGCCGCCGACTCGGAGTCCAGCGCAGTCTCGAATCCAGGCTGGCGTCGCGGCATCAGAGTGGGCAGTGCCATCACCGGCCATGTCATTTCCTTCATCCCGGACCCGGACCTGAATCCTGGTGGCACCAGCGCCGCGGAAGGTGTTGCGGCCGATGCAGAAGGCAACATCTATGGCGCAGAAGTAGGTCCGCGTCAGCTTGTGAAGTACGTGCGCAGACCTCAGTAGTTGCCCTGCTACACAATTCACAGAGGTTGCTCGCAACATAGGTTGCTGCAGCCTCTGTGCTCTTGACTATTGCGCGGGAAAATAAGAGTTGACTTGACCCGATTCGGACGTATACTGCCCGCAGCCTGAATATCGGCAATATTTATGTACTGCAAATCGAAGCCCCGCCGTTAAGTCCTCGTTCTGTATCTCATATTTAATATTCGAATTCTGATGCTACCGATTTTCCGCACGTGACCGACTTCGTGTCGACTGCGCTGGAAACATCACGATGTTTTACTCACTTTTTTGAAATACAGGATGACAACATGTCTACAGTAACTGGCCAGGTAAAATTTTTTAACGAATCAAAAGGCTTCGGCTTCATCTCCCAGGCCAATGGCCCGGACGTATTCGTTCACTACAGCGCAATTCAAAACACAGGCTTCAAGACTCTGGCAGAAGGCCAGCAAGTGAAGTTCACTGTGACTCAAGGCCAGAAAGGCCCACAGGCTGAGAACGTCGTAGCCGTCTGATTTCTGACAGTGTTCTTCGCGGAACGCTGACGGAATGCGCATACAGAAAAGGGCAGTGTCACTAACGGATGACACTGCCCTTTTCTTTTGGAGCCACGTGTAACCTTCACGCCAGCAAGTCCGGCAGAACATTCTGCACAGCAAACGCAAGCTCAACGGTCACATTTCTGTCACGCGAAAAATCTACGCTCGCGAGAGT
>CAISYX010000082.1 GCA_903889815.1 uncultured Gammaproteobacteria bacterium | reverse complement strand
TTTCAGTGAGTTGTTTAATAATACCATCTCGGTGGGGCCCTCATTCGGCGGCGCCGACTTCGCCATCGACGACCTGCCTGCTGTCGCAATTGCCGCGAAAACTCCCGTGGCCGTGGAGGGCGGGGTGTCTGGCGCTTTCCGCATCACGCGCACCGGCCCCACTTCGGTCCCATTAACTGTGTTTGTGTTTACCGTTCAGGGGACCGCTACCAAGGGCACGAGCACCACCAACGACTACTTTTTCAGCCCCGATTATGTGTCTGCTTCGCCGTATCAAAGCTTCACGATACCGGCAGATGCGGATTTTCTGGACGTTCTGGTTCCTGCGCGCAACGACGGGGCCTCCGAGGGCGATGAAAACGTAACCTTGGTGCTCGCAGCGGACACCTCGTATGTCCTCGGCTCACAGAATAGGGCAACCATCACGATTCAGGATGCCAACAGTGTTCTTCCCCGTGTCTCATTGACGGCGAGCGCGGAACAGACCATTGAAAACACCGGCGTTCCGGTGGTGCTTACCTTCACCCGAACAGGCAGCACTTCAGCGAGTCTGGATGTGCCCTACAGCTTGGCCTCCACCAGCACGGCAACCAGCGGAGTGGACTACTTGACTCTGGCTGGCACTGTCACGATTCCCGCAAATCAAGCATCCGCAACCGTCGCCATCTTGCCGCTGGATGATGCGGTGGCAGAGGCGACCGAGACGGTGAGTGCAGTCATCGGAACGAACGCCGCGTTCATCGCAGATGCGGGCGCCAATAATGTCACTGTGAGGATTATTGACGACGATGCGCAGACTGTAACCATTGCCGCCACGGATTCCGCGGCTCGAGAAGTCGATCGCGCTGCAATAAGCGCAGTTCCAGACCCGGGCACGTTGATCGTTACGCGATCGGGATCAACGGCAGCGCCTCTCACTGTCTACTATGGTGTTTCAGGCACGGCATTGCATGGGACGGATTACGATGCGTTGCCGGGTAATGTTATCATCCCTGCAGGCCAAACCCAGGCGGCCATCAATATCATGCCGCGATTCGATGGATTCGGGGAGGGGGCAGAAACCGTGATGGTTGCATTGGGGGCTGGCTTTGGCTTTTACCAACTGGGAGCGACCGCCTCCGCGACCGTAACGATTGCCGATAATTCCGGCGACAAACCGGTGATTGAAGTGACAAGCAATCCATCCCCCACGAGTGCGCCTTTCACTGTGGCCGAGCCGTCGACGACTGGGACCTTTCGTATTACTGCAAAGGGTGGCAGTGGGTTGCTTGTCGTCCAGTATACGGTGAGCGGCACGGCAACCCCGGGCGGAGACTACACGGTGCCCGGATTGAATGCTGGGACCCTGGCTGGCACCGCCACCTTGACGCTCAATGGAGGAACGGTGACTCAGAACCTGACCGTGACGCCTGTGAATGACGCATTCATTGAGCCAGTAGAGACGGTGATTCTCACGCTGACTCCCAGTGCGAACTATTCCCTCTGGCAGCCTCTCGCTTCAGCGACGATGCTGCTGCGGGATGACGATCAGCCCACTGTATTCGTCGATGCTCAGGTGGGTACGGGCAGCACCGACTCGGTGAGTGAAAACAGCACCGGCACGACGAACAAATTTTTTGTCTCCCGAACCGGTAGCACGGCAAGCGCATTGACTGTCAACTACAGCTTGGGTGGCACGGCGACCCCGGGAGTCGACTACACCAATGCGAGTCTTGCCGGAACAGTGACGATCCCGGCAGGCAGTGCCGGCGTGGACATCTCCTTCAACACAATCAACGACACGACCGCGGAAGGAATGGAGTCGGTAGTGTTTCACTTGGAGCCCGGCGAATACGCAGCTAGTGCGGACGCCACGCTCTATATTCTGGATGATGAAGGGAATGCCCAAAGCGTTGCATTTCCGACTTCCGGTGGGGCAGGGCCGGAAACGGTGACCAGTGTGGAAATACCTGTGACTTTGAATGCTCCCGCTGTCTCTCCTGTGAGCGTTGAGTACTCATTGGAGGCGGGTGCTCGCACGCCGACATTCCAGCCTGGAACCTGGGTTCGGGTAGTCCGCACTGGCAACAGTTTT
>CAISYX010000081.1 GCA_903889815.1 uncultured Gammaproteobacteria bacterium | reverse complement strand
TATCGTGCGGCAAAATCACGCTTTGACTCAGAGCCTGGATTTGCCGACCTCGCTCGCCAGTATGTTGTGCGCTTGCAACAAGGAGATACCGTTTGTCTCAACGCCTGGCAGCAGTTCATAGATGAGTCTCTCAAGCATTGCGAAACCATTTACGACATTCTTGGTGTGACGCTGAAACGCTCAGATCTGCGAGCTGAAAGTTTTTACAACCCTGATTTGCCAATAATCATCCAACAATTGGACAAGGCTGGGTTGTTGAGTGTTTCCGACGGAGCACGTTGTGTCTTTCTTGAAGAGTTCAAAGGCAAGGAAGGTGCTCCGTTACCTGCCATTGTTCAGAAATCGGATGGTGGCTACTTGTATGCCACTACCGATCTTGCGGCGTTGCGCTATCGCGGCCGCGGCCTGGCAGCAGATCGCATTCTCTACGTAGTAGACGCTCGTCAGAGTTTGCACTTTCAGCAAGTCTTCGCTATTGCCAGAAGAGCGGGTTTTGTTCCAGAGAAGTGTTCAATGGAACACATCGCTTACGGAACAATGATGGGGGAAGATGGCAAGCCTTTCAAAACTCGCAGCGGCGATACCGTCAAGCTCAAGGAATTGCTCGAAGAATCAGTGCGTCGAGCGCTCGAAGTCGTTCGCGAAAAAAGCCCGGACCTCAGTCCCGCTCATATGGATGAAATCAGCCGAATCGTTGGTATCTCTGCGGTGAAATACGCTGACCTGTCAAAGAACAGGACAAGTGACTACGTGTTTGACTGGGACACGATGTTGGCGCTTGAGGGCAATACGGCACCCTATATGCTTTACGCCTATGCAAGAATCAAAAGCATACTGCGCAAACAGAATCTGGCGGATTCCAGCAGATCTGATGCAGCGATAGTTCCAGGGACTATCGAAGAGCGCAATCTGGCACTCAAGATTTTGCAATACCCGGAAGCTCTTCACGTGGTTGCCACAGATGGCTACCCGAATCACCTATGCAATTATCTGTATGAGCTGGCGGGTGTCTTTATGCGCTTCTATGAGGCCTGTCCGGTACTCAAAGCTGAGGCTGCTATTCGCGATTCAAGGCTCTCACTGGTCGGTATGACAGCAGATGTATTGAAGAATGGGTTGAACCTGCTGGGCTTGCAAACGCTGGAATCCATGTAGCGGTGCAGGCCGGGCATCCTGGTGTGCCCGGCCTGGCCAGTCTAGTCACCAAGCTTCAAAAGCAGTTTGTTCAGACGTCGTATAAAGCTGCCCGGATCTTCCAAGTGACGGCCTTCGGCAAGGCATGCCTGGTCAAACAAGACAGAAACGAAATCTGAAAATCGGTCTTCATCGGTTTCCTGATCAAGCTTTTGCACCAGTGGGTGGTCTGGATTGATCTCAAATATGGGTTTGGAGTCTGGAACACTCTGGCCGGCAGCTTCCATGATACGTCGCATCTGAGCGCCCATGTCATGATCGTCCGTAACGAGACATGCGGGGGAGTCAGTCAGACGGTGTGTTATCCGCACCTCTTTTACCTGCTTTCCGAGCTGATCCTGGACTCGTACAGTCAAGCTCGCGAATTTCTTCTCCACCTCCTCCTGCTGCTCTTTTTCTGTAGAGTCTTCCAATTTTCCAAGGTCCAGCGATCCTCGCGCGATGTCTTGAAATGACTTCCCTTCAAACTCTTGCAGGTGGCTCATCAGCCATTCATCGATCCGGTCAGAAAGAAGCAGCACCTCAACGCCTTTCTTCTGGAATATCTCAAGATGGGGGCTGTTACGAGCGGCCCCAGGTGTTTCAGCAACGACGAAGTAGATTTTCTCCTGCTCTGTCTTCATTCTCGAAATATAGTCAGAGAGGCCTTGATTTTGTGTGGCGTCAGAGTTGAATGTCGTCGAAAAGAGTAGCAGTCCG
>CAISYX010000080.1 GCA_903889815.1 uncultured Gammaproteobacteria bacterium | reverse complement strand
GGGGTGCGAAATGATGGCAAAGGTGCGCCGACGACTGATTTCGTCTGACAAGGCACTCTGGGTCATGGGTCAATTCCTGTCTTGTTTTTTAGGTCGCGTCATGGCGGACACTGGGTGACTGCTGGCTGGGGAGTTGCCGGGCGCAGAGGCCCTAATGAACGGTCGCTGAGACCGGACGGCCAGTAGTAATTGCGAAATCTGGATGCAACAGATCAGCACGTTTGGCCAGAAGCAGATCATGGCGACACAGGCGGTCGAACTCGCCTTCGGACTCAATGTCGATTTCGTCCAGCAGCACGCAAACGACGTCTTCATTGTCCACATCCACTACCACACAGCGCTTGAATCCAATCAAGGTGTTTAGAGACGCGAAGCTGCCGATGTCGCAGGTGTGCGCCGGATACAGTCCGCTGGAAGGATTGAGGACGCCCTGGGAGCCATATGCCATTCCGAAGCCGGCGGCGGCAACAACATGAATGATGTCAATGATTGCAGGGTCGGTCAGATCGATGCGGACACTGTCCAGCATCGCAATGCGGTGTTCGTCCTGTTCGTGCGCGACCAGCTTGAGGAACAGACTGATGTCATCCTGATTCCACTCCAGCATCTCTTCGGTTTCTGCACGGGAACTGTCTGAAGCGAAGCTGACAACACTGGTTTCGATGGTCAGATCACGTCGGTCGTCATCCGTTTCAAAGGGAACCACCATCGATACAGCACACAAGCCCTCGCTTGACTCCGGGCTCAGTCTCCACAAAAACGGAATATCGCCAGTCAGTTCAACCATCTCATGCCACGAATCAGGGTAAATTACGTCCGTACGATACCACTGTTGGATTGACAAGACAAAGTCATAATCCTGCAGAACGGCAAGCCTCACCTTGGATGGGTAACACTTTTCTCGCATTTCTGTTTCCAACTTTCACACTCTTGAAAATGGCGCCTGCACAATGCGCCAAAGCGCTCACACTCACTGATTTGTGTGATTGACGGCAGGCAATTATTGTGGTGTCGAAACACAGAAAATCTTGTCCACAGATTCTGTGGATAAGTCAGTTGATAACATGAAAAAAGCAGGCGTAAACGCTGGTTTTCACGTGCCTCCACACAAATTGGCTATTTTTTAACCAGTTAAAATTATCTATTTAATTCAAATACATAGTTGATTATCGAGCGTTCTTGTCGCGAAAAACACTGTATTTCAAGGGTAAACGTGACAAAACTGCCTCTTGTGTGCATAAAAAAGGAGCACAATTAAAAAGCTTGTTAAAAACACCTTGTTTGCCCGCTGTTTTTATTAGCTTTTTTTACTCTTTAATCGCGCCAACTTCAGGCTTTTTCGCACAAATGCAATGAGGGAGCGCACCATGAAAACCGGTATTCTCCGCATCGTGGCAAGCCTCTTTGCAGCGGTCTCACTGGTAGCCGCCTACTTCGCCGCCGAGTGCTATCACGAGACCAGGACCAGTGCACTTGCACGCAACACCCTCAGCGACGCTGCCCGAACACTTCTGGAAGGAGGCAATCCCGGTGCCATTCCAAAGCTCAAAGTCACCGCAACAGCAGCCGATGCACCACCGGCAGTGTGATCACACCGATCAGTGCAGCCAGCAGCAGATCCTGATCCAGTACAATCGGGCCGAGGGTGTCGGGCGGGAGATTCAGGACGATGCTGAGCATCAGCACCATCCCCATCAGCAAAAGGCTTCGTCCGGCCAGCAGCGCCGTGAGCAGCACCGCCAGCACGGCGATCATCAGGTAGTTGGATTCCATCCCGAAGCGACTGAGCATTTCCCGCGCCAGGACCATGCCGATACACAAAAATACACACACCGCTGACAAGACCAGTTTCATGAGCGAGGACCCCCGAATTCAGTCGCGCATGCTCGCGACCTGGTGGCCACTATAGCGACAAGTACGCGATGTCCTTGGAAAAAGAAATCAGAACCTTGAACAGGTTCATGAAAATTGCAGAGCTACCGCTGTTCAGCGACCACACGCAGCAGTTGCTTGTAATCGCTCAGGCCCATGAAGATCTTGCTGATGCCATCCTGCTTCAGCGTGCGCATGCCATCGCGCAGTGCCTGATTGCGCAGTGAGTCCAGATCAGCCTTGTGGTAGATCAGGCTGCGCAACTCGTGGGTCCCCACCAGCAACTCGTGAATGCCGGTACGCCCCTTGTAGCCAGTGCCACCGCATTCATCACAACCCACTGCCCTGTAAAGCCTGGGATTGCCCATATCCACACCCAGCTCGTGGAAATCGGCTCGTCCGTAGCTGTCGATCAGATGATCGAGTTCCTGCGGGGTGGGGGTATAAGCCTCCTTGCAACTCTTGCAAAGCGTGCGCATCAGTCGTTGCGCCAGCACGCCCAGCAGCGCGTCAGAAAAGTTCACCGGATCCAGTCCAAGATCAAGCAGGCGCGTGATGGTTTCCGGCGCCGAGTTGGTGTGCAGGGTCGACAGCACCAGGTGGCCAGTAAGCGATGCTTCAATGCCGATTGCGGCTGTTTCGTGATCCCGCATCTCACCTATCAGGATCACGTCAGGGTCGGCACGCAGGAATGCGCGCATCGCCGTTGCAAATGTGAAATTGATCTTGGGCAGCACCTGCACTTGCTGCAGGCCTGGTTGGGTGATTTCCACAGGGTCTTCCGCAGTCCATATCTTGCGGTCCGGTGTGTTGATGAAACCCAGCACTCCGTGCAGCGTTGTGGTCTTTCCCGATCCGGTTGGACCGACCACCAGCAGCAAGCCGTGTGGATGGCCGGACAACTCCACGATCTTGTTGTAGTTGGGAGTCGAGAGATTCAACTTTGCCAGCGGCATCGCGCTGCCGGCAGCCAGCAGACGCAGCACGGCACTTTCGCCGTTCACAGTGGGCACGGTGGCAACCCGCAACTCGAGTTTCTTGCCACGCACTTTGAGTTTGCATTTGCCGTCCTGCGGCAGGCGCCGCTCGGCGATGTTGAGACGGGAAATCACCTTGATTCGGGCAATCAGTGCGGAGGTGTGCTCCTTGGGAACCTTCAGGAGCTCGCGGCAGATGCCGTCGACACGAATTCGCACGATACCTGGTGCCTGATCCTTGCCTGGCTCGACATGAATATCCGAGGAGCCAAGTCGGTCCGCCTCGGTAATGATGCGGTTCACCAGCTGAATGATGGCAGAGGTGGCAGCAAGGTTCTCCTCCTACTGCTCGTCCTCGGATTCGACTTCAACATTGCCCTGCTCCTCCAGACGCGAAAACACATCGTCGAAACCAGCTTCCATGTCGCTGCCGTCGTCTTCGCGCAGGAACATCAGGATGTGTTCGGGCAAGCCCACTCGGAATGCGTAGTTGCGGGCATTCAGCACGCCCTGTATCTCCATGATGCGCTGATAGTCGCTTGGATCATCAATCAGGATGACCGCTTCGTCCTTGTTGCCTGCCACCGGCAGCCAGAGGTTCTTGCGAAGATAACTGACGCCGATGTTCTCGAACAGTTCTGCCGGCAACGTGTGTCCGGGCTGAAACTTCATGTAGGGAACACGGTAGTAGTATTCCAGCGAGGCGCCAATCGAATCGGCGTCAATGCTGAAATCCTCCATCAGAATCCGCGCGACTGAGCCGCCGTAAAGGCCGACCTTGTTCTGCACATCCTCCAGTTCCTGACTGCTGATCCTGTTCTTCTGGACCAGGTAGTCGTAAGGCCCCTGAGTGCTCTGCAGTTCCGAGCGAAACTGCTTTGCAAGCATCTGCGACACCATCATGGCGTGCTTTAGATCGGTCTTGGTGAAGTCGCGATCACCCACGAAATTGATCAACTGCAGGACACCAAGCAGGATGCCGTCCTTGATCGGGACCACTATCTGGGATTTCACTGCCCAGCCTTTCGCATCGCTGAAGCGCCGGTCGAATTTGAGCCGCGGATGGATATCCAGCAGTTCCTTGTGGTCCAGAACGTTGCGAATGACCAGGGCACGTTGACTCAACGCCACATAGCCAGCGAGCGATGTCGGGCTGAAAGGCACACGAATCTCCCTGGCATTGTTGTTGTCAGGATCGCCTCCCTTGAAGCTGGCAAACACTTCCTTGCCGTTCTGAACGCACTGATAGATGGTGAACAGGCGAACGCCCAGCAGATCAAGCAGCGACTGCTCGACCTCCGTCATTGCCTTCTTGAGGTGTTTGCTCTGCTTGAGCCGCTGATAGATCAAGGCCAGACCGCGGACAAATTCGTCTTGTGGCTCGCCTTCTTTCACTTCGATGACTTCTACTGTCTGATTCAAGTATGCTTGCCCGCACTGTTAACCAGGGGTCGATTGAATTCCAGGAGCAGACCCGCTGTTTCACGATCTTCAATTTCAGGAATTTCGCAGTGAAGAAACATCCTTATTTCCTTGCGCTGTTGCTTCTCGGCCTGCTCCTTTCAAGTGCCTGCTCGCGCTTTGGCCGCGACAATCTGCCTGAACTGACGGCGGAGCAGACTGACTGGATAGGAGAGCGCATTTTCGCCAACGAGTGTAACCTGAAAATACCGTGTTTAACCAGTTGGAACGCGGGCGAAGACTTCCCTTCTCTGGGAATTGGTCACTTCATCTGGTACCGGAACGGGCAGCAGGAAGTTTTTGTCGAAAGCTTTCCCGCCCTGCTGGCCTTTTACGAAGAAAAAGAAATCAAGATTCCGGAATGGATTGCCGCTCTTCCTGAGCGTCATTCTCCATGGCCTGACCGTGTTGCTTTCCTTTCCGATCTGGAAAGTCCCCGCATGCAGACCTTGCGCGACTTCCTGAATGACACACGTGGGGTCCAGGTCGAATTCATCATCCAGCGCATGCATGCGAGCCTGCCTTCTCTGCTCGCTCACACGCAACAGCCCGAGGCCGTCAGGGCCGTCTTTGAGGAGATCGCCGCCAGCTCGCCACCCATGGGGATGTACGCGCTGATCGACTATGTCAACTTCAAGGGCGAAGGCACTGCCGAGACAGAACGATATTCAGGTCAAGGCTGGGGTCTGCTGCAGGTTCTGGAACAATTGCTTCAGACGCGCAATGACACACCACTCCTTGCACAGTTCTCGCGTGCAGCCAAGATCGTGCTGGCCCGCAGAATCGCAAATGCGCCGGGAGAACGTGACGAAGATCGCTGGCGTGAGGGCTGGAATGCTCGAGTTGCCACTTACATTGATACACAGTGATACATTGTGCCAGTTGAACTTCCCCCAGCATCGGCCGATTGTGAATTTGAAGCCATCTGATGTGTGTGGAGTTTTGCAGAGGCATTTCTTCCTCCATCCATGACAGGAAACCTCTATGGGCAGCATCAATACAAGCAACAGCGTAAGCAGCACGTCCAGCGAGCAGACACCAGCGCTGGACACTGTCGATATCAGAATGAAGCGTCAACAGAAACAACTTCTGCTTCTTGCGTTGCTGTGTGCGATCTCATTACCAAGTGCCTTGCTGGCTCTGGCGCTCGTATTCACCAACTCTGAAACCGCAGCTCTAAAGGATTCTGGCGACTCTGCAGAAGTGCGTGACGTGCAAAAGCGCCTGAGCGAACTCGAAATGCAATACGCAGCGCTTCTTTCCAGCACCTCGCAGGCCAAGGAAGAAGTTGCGGTACTTGCGCGGACGGTCGGCACCCTCGACATCACCGATGAGCGCAATGCCACTTTCCGTGTGCAGCAACTCCTTGTTCGCCAGGAGCACGAGTTCCAACAGTTTCTGGCAACCCTTGAAGGCGGCCTTTACAACTTACACATGATGATTCCCCACTCTCGCGGCTGGTGGGATGCCTACAAAGCTGATCTGATGGTGAATGTGGAGCAAAGCAAGGCTCGGGAAATGCTCGCCGGCTCCCTGCTCGAGATTGAACCATTGGGCATTACCCAGTAACCTTGGCGTCAGTCAAAACTGCCGGTAAGACTGCTTCGCGCAGCCTTACTGTGCCCCAAAGCGACGCCAGCCCCTATGAACTACGAACGCCAGAACATCCAGCGCATGAGCGGCTACAGCTCGGGTGAACAACCCAGTCAGCCAGGCATCATCAAATTGAACACCAACGAGAACCCTTATCCCGCGAGTGCTGCCGTTACGGCTGCACTGCAGGGTATTCGCATTGAAGACCTGCGCCGCTATCCGCAGCCTCTGGCCAACGACTTTCGCCGGGTTGCAGCAGAGTGTCATCACCTTCACATCGACAACTTCATCGCGACGAACGGCGGTGATGAACTTCTGCGCCTGGTCATCACGACATTCGTGGAGCCTGGCGATGCCATTGCCATCGCCGAACCCAGTTACTCCCTGTATCCCGTGTTGGCCGAGATCCACGGCTGCCACGTGGCCCGCATTGAACTGGAAGATGACTGGCACATGGGCGCGGACTTCGCTAAGCGTCTGAATGCAAGCGGTGCCAGGCTCGCGTTCGTCGTGAACCCCCACGCGCCTTCCGGGCTGCTGACCTCTGTGGCAGAGCTGCGTGCGCTGGCAAGCTCGTTCAAAGGCGTGCTGGTAATTGACGAAGCCTATGTAGACTTCGTGGATCCTGAACTGCGCCATGATGCCGTGACACTCGTTCGCGAGATGGGCAACGTCCTCATATTGCGGACATTGAGCAAGGGCTACTCTCTCGCGGGCCTGCGCTTTGCCTATGGAATTGGTGACACTAACCTGATTGCACCGATGCTTTACAAGACACGAGACAGCTACAACACTGACGCGATCTCGCAAGTGCTTGCAACTGCAGCGCTACGTGATCGGGCCTGTGCAGCACTTAGCTGGGAGAAAGTGCGCCTGGAGCGCACCCGGGTTGCAAGTGCTCTGACAACTCTGGGGTTTCATTGCGCCCCCAGCCAGAGCAATTTCCTGCTTGCGCGGGTGCCGGCAGGCGACACACGCTTCGTCAGTCCTGACATCATGGCGCGAGAGTGCTACCAGCGACTGAAAGACAATGGCATTCTGGTGCGCTATTTCGACCAACCCCGACTGCGCGACAAGTTGCGCATTACCATCGGCACACCCGATGAGAATTCGCGCCTTTTGCAACAGCTGGAGTCTTGTCTGCAGCTGAACTGATGAGGGGCCAGGCATGCCCAAGGATCTTCTCGGCGAAATTCCGCAGGTTGCTGCGATCCGCCAGCATTATTGCCCGGATTGCCACAAGCCGCTGCGCCGCATCATGGGCAAGAAAGGGCCGTTCTGGGGCTGTACAGGATTTCCCGACTGCAAGACCAGCATGTTTGACAAGGACGGCAAGCCGTCCAGAGTGCCCGACGAGCGTTACCGATGCCCGGTGTGCACGCGGGCCCTCATCAGAGCCGAAAACAGCAAGGGGCCCTACTGGTATTGCACGGGATACGACAAAGGTTGCAAGACTCGGCTTGCCGACGATAATGGCGTGCCTGCCAAAGCCTGGCGCTGCAAAGCCTGCGGGCAGTTGCTGAAACGCCGGCGCGGCAAGAACGGCTGGTTCTGGGGTTGCAGTCAGTACCCGGAATGCCGACACACCTGGCCGGACAAAGATGGCACTCCCTTGTTCAACGCCTGAAACGTCGATAGACAAGGCTCGAAATGAAAATACCTCGATTGAAAATGCGCAAGAGTACCCGCTCAACGCTCAGTGGACTGGCGATTGGTGCTGCATCTCTTTATGCACTGGCGTCTGCATACGCAGAGGCGCGGGACAATCTCGTGCGCTTTTTCGTCAGTATCCTGTTGCTGCTATTGCTGATTCTGGTGTTCGCTGCCACGTTTGTCGCCTTGTACCATGGCGCGCGCTATCTGGGACGCAAGGTTCTTGGGCAGGCCTCTACAGAGGCAGAGGACACGAAAGAATAAGTGCGTCTTCGCGAAGCGTCGCGCCCTGATCTGCAGGGTAATACTGGCGACGCTCTCCCACTTGTACGAAGCCCATGGACAAGTAGAGATGCCTTGCCTCTGCATTGGAGGGCCTTACTTCCAGAAAGCACACTCTGGCGTTCTTGCGATAGCCTTTGTCCAGCAGATGTCGGAGCATTCGTCGGCCATAGCCCCGGCGCCGGAAATCAGGATGGACGCAAATCGTCAGTACATGGGCCTCTTCCGCACCCACCGACAACACCCCGTGGGCGACAATCCTGTCGCGAGTCGCCAGTACCCAGCACTCATAGCCGGCCCGCAGACAATCGGAAAAAATGCGTTTGGACCATGGATTCATGAGGGACAAATTCTCGCTTTCCACCAACAGGTCGAGATCACTCGCCCGCATGGCGCGCAGAAATACATTCACGGAATCTGATCGGGCTGGCAAGGTCTGCATATCAGGCCTTTGACTCGCCATGGTTCAAGCGATTGCTGGCAAGCGCGCGCTTCAAAGGCTGCAGCGCTTGCCAGGCGGGGCGCTTCAGTTCGCGCACAGCTTCCATGGCGTTGAGGCTGTGGGTGATCACCATCTCGACAGGCAGGCGCGGATGCTGCAGCAGGGCATCTCCATGGGAATGCCAGACTGCCTGCGGAGGAAACAGAAATTCTGCAGACTGCTCTGCCAGCACCATGAGGTAGGGCACCGGACGCAACTTCAGACGCCTGGATAGGAAGCCTTCCAGCATGTGCCTTGCACTCTCGGAGTCCACCGGCATGTCTCCGGCTTCAGAAAGCGGCCAGGTAAACACTATTGGATTCAATTGCGACGGCTCACACGGTACTCCGAGCGCTTTGAGCATGTCGGCCAGCAGCTGCCCGCAAGAGGGCGACAGTGAGGCCGAACGCGCCCAGGGCAATTCGTTGATGACGGACAGATGTTCGTTCACCGGGATATAGGCGAAAACGAAACGGGCAGCTTCCTCTGGCACAGCAGCCATCGGTGCGGCCGCAGCGACGGTCGGCACGGATAGAGGCTCCACGCTGGACAACTGTGCCGCTGCGTGCGCTGGCAGGGCCACAGAAACAGCCTTCTGAGGCGTGGCCGGAGATGTTGAAACGTCCGGAACGCCAACAGGCTCAAGACTGCGCGCCAGAGCAGCAGCGGGCGCGGCCGGACGCGTCTCTTTTGGAGCGGACTGGCGCTGCACGCTCGGCTCAGACGCGCGAGCACCGGGCAGAGGCTGACGCGGCACATAGGTTTGAATGCCCATCTCTTGCAGAATGGAGTCGCGCTGATATTGGTCTAGCCGCATGACACACGCCTGATTCCTGACTGGATTGATGGGCTGATTATAGGCCAATGACCGGGAAAAGGCTTTCGCGCCTGCATCCTGCGATTGTCCCCTCCTGGCAAAAGTGCTTGAATCTGCCCTCATCGCATGCAGAGGAACATCATGAGAGCTCTCGTCTGTCACAGTTATGGCCCCCCGGAAAATCTGACGCTGCAGGAAACCCCCACGCTGATTCCTGACAGATCGCAGATTCTCATAGATGTATATGCCGCATCGCTCAACTTCCCCGACACGCTGCAGATCCAGGGCAAGTACCAATTCCAGCCGCCCATGCCGTTTATTCCGGGCTCAGAGATAGGCGGCGTGGTGCGCAGCGTTGGTGCTGATGTCAAAGGTTTCGCTCAAGGTGACCGCGTCATGGCGGCGCCCTCGATCGGGGGAATCGCCGAGCAGGTTCTCGCGGCTCCCTCCGCGGTTCGCCACATCCCCGACAACATGGATTTCAAGACGGCTGCCGGTTTCGCCATGGTCTACACCACTGCCTGGCACGCATTGAAACAACGCGCGCAACTCAGGCCTGGGGAGACGCTGCTGGTACTGGGTGCCAGCGGCGGCGTCGGCATGGCCGCCGTGGAACTGGGAAAATTGCTCGGAGCCAGAGTCATCGCCGCCGCGAGCAGCGCTGAAAAGCTCGACTTTGTCAGTCAGCTGGATCCGGATGAGTTGCTCAACTACGGCGATGGCGACCTGAAAGAAAAAGTGAAGGCACTGACCGACGACAAGGGTGCCGATGTCATCTTCGACCCGGTCGGTGGCAGTCTCTTCGATCAAGCCACACGCTGCATCCACTGGAACGGGCGAATTCTGGTGGTGGGCTTCGCCAGCGGACGCATCCCGGAATACAAAGCCAACCTGGCACTTCTCAAGGGTGCGTCGATGGTCGGGGTGTTTCTCGGGCGCTTCCGCAAGGAAGAACCTCATCTGTACGAAGAGAATTTTCGGGAATTGCTGGACTTGTATGGCAAAGGCAGTGTGAAGCCGGTGATTTCGCAGACCTTTGCCCTGGAAGATTATGTTGCAGCATTCAACGTGTTTTCGGAACGACAGGCCATGGGCAAGGTCGTGCTGTCCCTTCGCGCCGACTGAGCGTGCACGTCACACCAGCGCCCTGCTCCTGAATATCGATGGTGTGACGCCGTGCAGCTCCTTGAACGCCTTGTTGAAGGATGACAGTGATGCATAGCCGACATCGAGCGCAATAGTGGAAATGGGCACCTGACTCTCTTCCTTGTTCTGCAGACGACGAGCCGCTTCCGCGATGCGGTACTGATTCAGATACTGATTGAAATTGCGGTAGTGCAGCTTTTGATTGATCAGCTTGCGCAATCTGTACTCCTGCATCGACACACGACTCGCCAGCTCGCCGATGGTCAGGCCGGGCTGCGCATAGAGGCGCTCCGTCTCCATGACATTGTGGATGCGATCGATCAGAGGACGATCCTTGTCCCGCTCGCTCACACGGCTTTTCAGAGAAGGCAGCGATGACTCAACGACGGGCTCGATAAGCTGCGGTGAGTCCTTGTGCAGCCGGAAAGTGGCGAGATTGAAGAACAGAATGAACAGGAAGATGGCGCCAATATAGACGCTGTAGATCCATACCCCCGGCAGTGTCAGAAAGCCCGAACCGACAATGATGGCCACGATGGACCCCATGGTAATGGCGAAGGGCACGCGCAGTTTGCGGCGCGGCTCCACCAGATCGCCGCCCAGTCCCAGCACTGCCAGATACACGACATGGCAGGCAAACATCAGCATGGCAATTTGCGGCACCACGAACAGCAACAGATACGCCACCCCGGCGTCATCCCCCACTACCATGCCAATGGCACGGAGAAGTATGTAGGTGACAATGACGCCCCAGATCACTGGATCGACCTTCGGCTCGTCCACAAACAAGTAGCGTGTGATAACCCACAACAGTGCGGGTGAACTGATGGCGAGAATGCCAAGACTGACATCCACAACAAGAGGGATTGTGTTGAAATCAGGAAGCACAGCCAGGATGAAACCCATGAGACAGACGGCGTACAGCGCCATCAATTTGCCGAGCAGCTGGTGCCGGTAATAGGCAAGATAGAACAGTGCCATGAACAGCAGTTGCGAGATGGCCATGAAACTTGTTGCGTGCTGTAGCAGTTGCATAACCGTGTCGCTGCAGTGAATCGAGAGATGGCTTCAGGCCGGCGAAGATAGTAGAGCCGACAGTCCTTTGCAAGCCGGCGCGCACTTGCCCGCCGGCCAGGCCTTGCCTATTGAAATGTCTTGCGCACCGTCAGGACGAACTGTGGCCCGGTGATATTGCAGTTGTTCTCATACTCGACCACTGGCGCCGCCTTCACCAGCGAGCCCCCGAAGCGCTCTCTGGTGCGGCAGCGTTCGCCATCGGTCATGTTGTTGGCATCCAGACGGAACACGAACCCGCCAAATGCGCGCTTCTCAGCGAACAGATTGAGCGTTCTTGGAACCCCCACTACATCGATCTTGTCAATGTCGACAATCCTGCGATTGCCTTCGATGCCTATCCGGTAATTCATACCGACACTCAGCCCCAGCGCCGGCAAATCCTGGCGCACTCCGAAACGGTAATTGCCGCGGTCATAGGGCACGATGCGGCGCTCAAAGCCACCCATCGGATCTATGGTGGTGGAGTCCTGCACCAGCACACCAGCTGTGATCAGCGCGGCAGGCAGCCCGAAAACACTGTAGCGAATACTGGCATCGAGGTTGATGCCGTAGATCTCGCCGTCGCCTGTGTTGCCATTGGCGGATAGAATCTGCGTGGCCGAGGGCGAGATGTCAATTTTGCCGATGGCGTCTTCAATGTCGTAGAAGAACAGGTTGGCGTTCAAAACGCCACGATCCTGCGGCAGCCGGAATTCCATGTTGGCCGTATAGCGCCAGGCCTTCTCCTGCTCAATCTCTGGATTGCCCGCAACGATCGCCTGCTG
>CAISYX010000079.1 GCA_903889815.1 uncultured Gammaproteobacteria bacterium | reverse complement strand
CTCGCCACTCACGCTCGCATTCATCACGTCGAACGGACTGTTCTGCGCCGCCAGCTTGTCGGCCAGCAAGGCCACCCAGCCCTGCGCTTCCTCCATGCGATAGCCCGCACTCAAGCTGTCGCCAAACACCAGAATCACCGGCTTGTCGGTCTGTGCCTGCAGGCCGTGCAGGGTCCACAGGCTCAACACCAGAAGCAGCAGGGGGCGGGCAAGGGCGTGGCGCAAGGAATGCAGGACGAACTGGGTCATGGTGATCTCGTGTGACTTTCAACGGGTACTCGGGGGTGAACGGTGCCGTCAATTTAATCGTTCGCCCGCGATTGCACAATGAGGCAGAATGAACCGGTTTGCCGCCCGGCTGCGTATTGAGAGCGAGCACATTTTCCTTTGATCACAGGCATTGCAGAGCAGAACTACATGATAAAAATCGACAATCTGGTCAAGCGCGTCACCACCAGCGAGGGTGATCTGGTCATTCTCAAGGGCATCTCCCTGACGGTGCGTGAAGCCGAGACCGTGGCCATCGTGGGAGCTTCTGGCTCCGGCAAATCCACCCTGCTGGGACTGATGGCGGGCCTGGATACCGGCACCTCGGGTGACGTCAGTCTGGATGGCCATTCCCTCGCGGCGCTGGATGAAGAGCAGCGCGCCGTGCTGCGCGGGCAACTGGTGGGTTTCGTGTTCCAGTCCTTCCAGCTGCTTCCCAGTCTTACTGCGCTCGAAAACGTGATGCTGCCCATCGAACTGAAGAACGACAACCGCGCCCGCGAGAAGGCCACTCTGCTGCTGACCCGCGTCGGGCTGGGCGAGCGCTGCCACCATTACCCGAATCAGCTTTCCGGCGGCGAACAGCAGCGCGTGGCCATCGCCCGTGCCTTTGCCTCCGAGGCCCGCATCCTGTTCGCGGATGAACCCACCGGCAATCTTGACAGCGCCACCGGCGCCCGGGTGATCGAGCTGCTGTTCTCCCTGAACAAGGAATACGCCACCACCCTGGTGCTGGTGACCCACGACGAGCGTCTGGCACGCAAATGCCACCGCACCATCCGCCTGGTAGCAGGCGAAGTGGTGAGCGACGAGATCAATGCCGATGCCGTGCCCGAGGTTGCCCATGAGCATTGAGCTGCAGAACACCCTGCCGGGCGCGAGCCAGCCGGCGTCGCGCAAGGTGCAGGGCGAGCCGCTGACGCTGGCCACGCTGCTGCGGCTGTCGCTGCGTCTGCTGTGGCGCGACTGGCAGGGTGGCGAGTTGCGGCTGTTGTTCCTGGCGCTGGTTATGGCCGTGACCTCGGTCACTGGCATCGCCCTGTTTACCGACCGGCTGGAACAGGCACTGCTGGCCGAGTCTGCCAACATGCTGGCCGCCGACCGTGTGCTGAGCGGTCGCGGCGAGGCACCCCAGGAATGGCTGGCCGAAGCGGAGAACCGTGGCCTGCGCACGGCCATGACCATGTCCTTCGGTTCGATGGTGTTCTCGGACGCCGGCAACGTGCTGGTGTCAGCAAAGGCCGTGAGTACTGACTATCCCCTGCGCGGCCAGCTGCTCGTGGCCGAGCAACCCTTCAGTGTGGGTGCTCCCATCGAAGGCGGCCCGCCCCCCGGGGAAGTCTGGGTGGAGTCCCGTGTGCTCCCGGCCCTCAATGCCAGCATCGGCGATACCGTGTACGTGGGCGAGGCGTCGCTGCGGGTGACCCGCGTGATCGTGCAGGAACCCGACCGTCAACAGGGCGGCATGATGGACAATGCCGGCCCGCGCCTGATGCTGAACACCGCCGATGTACCCGCCACCCAGGTCATTCAGGTGGGCAGTCGTGTCAATTACCGTTATCTGTTCGCCGGTGATGAAGCCGAGCTGGTGGACTACGAAGAGTGGGTGGACGTCCTGGCCGCCGGTGAATTCCGCATGAGCGATGTGCGGGAAGAGAGCGCCGAAGTGGCCGATGCGCTGAACAAGGCCGAGAGCTTCCTGCTGCTGGGCAGCCTGTTCGCGGTGCTGCTGGCGGGCGTGGCCATTGCGCTGACGGCGCGCCGCTACAGCGAGCGCCATTTCGACTATGTAGCCATTCTCAAGACTCTGGGCTGCACATCCGGGCAGATCATGTCGCTGTACATGGGCATCCAGGTGGTGCTGGTGTTTTTCGCGATCATCATCGGTTCCTTCCTGGGCTGGGGGATCCACTCACTGATTCTGCAGGCGCTCAGTTCGGTCATTCCCATCGTCCTGCCGCCGGCGGGCTACTCGCCCTACATCGTGGGTTCGCTGACGGCCATCATCTGTCTGCTGTCCTTCGCGCTGCCACCGCTGCTGTCGCTGCGCAAGACCTCGCCGCTGCGCGTGCTGCGCAAGGATCTGGACGACAACACCCTGAGCGCGCGGCTGCCTTACGGCATCGGCCTGGCGGGCTCGCTGGTGCTGATTCTGTGGTACAGCCAGGATCTCCTGCTGACCTCCATTCTGGTGCTGTCGGTGGCAGGCGTGGTGGTGGTGCTGTCGGGTCTGTCCTGGCTGATCCTGCGCTCCAGCACCACTGTCGGCATGAAGGCCGGCAGCGCCTGGAAGCTGGCCATGTCGGCCACGCGCCGCCGCCGCAAGCAGAATACGCTGCAGGTGCTGGTGTTCTCGCTGACCATCATGTGTCTGCTGGTGCTGACGCTGTTGCGCACCGACCTGATCGAAGACTGGCAGGCCCAGGTGCCCGAGAACACCCCCAACCATTTCCTGATGAACGTCACCGGCGCCCAGGTGCCTGGCATTGAAACCTTCTTCCGCAGCAATGGCGTGGAGCCGAATCAGTTCTTTCCGATGATGAGTGCTGGCATTACCCGCATCAACGGCGAGACGCCCACGCCGCGCTGGGATGATGACGACGACGATGAAGGCGAGCAGAACAGTGTGACCGAGCGCGCTGGCGATCAGAACGCGGGCACTGCCGAGGGCGCCGAGGGACAGGAAGGTGAGAGCGGTCGCCGCCGCGTCAGCAACCGACAGGTGACCTGGGTCGAGGGCTTGCCCCGTGACAACCAGATTGTCGCCGGCACCTGGTGGGACGAGAACTCGCAGCCGGGCTTCGTGTCGCTGGAAGACGACTATGCCGACCGCCTGGGCGCTCAACTGGGTGACATCATCGAGTTCGACATCGGGCAGGGTCAGCTGATCGAGGCGCAGGTACAGAGTCTGCGCAGCGTGCGCTGGGACAATATGCAGCCCAACTTCTTCGTGATCTTCTCGCCGGGCACGCTGGACGCCATGGGCGGCACTTACCTGTCCACGGCGCTGATGGCCATGGAGCAGAAATCGCTGATCAATGACCTGCTGCGCGAATATCCCACCATCGTGGTCATTGAGATCGATGCACTGATCGAGCAGATCCAGACCATCATCGCCCAGGTCACCTCGGCCATCGAGCTCATTGCTTACCTGGTATTGGCCTGCGGAGCGCTGGTGCTGCTGGCCTGTGTCACGGCGACTCTGGATGAGCGCTTCCGCGAGAATGCCATCCTGCGCACACTGGGTGCAGGCCGCAAACTGATTCTCAGCAGCCTGTTCATTGAATTTGCCAGCATCGGCCTCATTGCTGGCATCATCGCCACTATTGGCGCGGAAGGCAGCTTGTACTACCTGCAGACGCAGGTATTCCAGCAGGAGTTCACTCTGCACTACTGGGTATGGGTGGCCGGTCCGCTCATTGGCATGGGTGTTATTGCCCTGCTCGGTGTCATGGCCACGCGTCGTGTCGTCAACACCAGTCCTCTCACAGTGCTGCGGCATATCGGCTGAGGGACGCTCGTTTGCAAAGGAGGAGATCACCATGAAGAGAGTCATGTCGCCCAGTCTTGTTGCCTCGGTATTTGCAGGCACCCTTCTGCTGGCTGTCAATGCGCAGGCACAGTTGCGCGAAACTGAATTTGTCCTGCAGGAGATCAGCCGCGCCTGCACCTACAACGATTGCCAGAATGGGTATGGCACGCTGGAGATCACTACCAATGTGGGCAAGAACCTCTACCGTGGCAATTTCAAGGACGGCAAGTATCACGGCAATGGCAAGCTGGAGGAAATGCTGACTGTCACCACCCGTGCGTATTACGACGGCAACTGGGACATGGGCATCCGCAGCGGCCGCGGCACCTACTGGAACGGCGAGGGCAACCTGTACATCGGCCAGTGGCGCAACGACAAGCGCGAAGGCCAGGGCTCGTATTTCTTCGGCGTGAAAGACTGGACGCCCAACAAGTATTCGGAATTCTGGCTGTCGGAAAACGTCGAAAACTACACCGGCGGCTTTCAGAATGACCTCTACCAGGGCAATGGAACTTACCGTTGGCCGGACGGTCAGAGGTACGTCGGCGAGTTCTTCGCCAATGACAAACACGGGCCGGGTACGTTCTATTACTCGACTGGCTCGATTCGTCCCCAGGTCTGGGAGTATGGCGAACTGCTACCCTGATCGCCACTGCTCGAAACCCGTGTCATCGCAAGGAATCACCATGGATTTTCAAGCTATACGCCGCGAGTACCTCAAGGGCGGGCTCGACAACGCCGACCTGACGGCAAACCCCCTTGACCTGTTCTCGCGCTGGCTGCAGGACGCTATCGACATGGGATTGCCTGACGCCAACGCCATGACCCTGGCCTCGGTTGCCAGAGATGGTCAGCCCAGCCAGCGCATCGTGCTGCTCAAGGGCGTTGACGACAAGGGGTTCACCTTCTTCACCAATTACGAGAGTCGCAAGGCGCGCGAGCTTGGCAGCAATGCCAAGGTCAGTCTGCACTTCCCATGGCACAGCATCGAGCGGCAAGTGGAGGTGTCAGGCGTAGCAGAGAAGATCAGCGCCGCAGAGTCCCGTGACTACTTTCATGCGCGTCCGCGGGAGAGTCAGCTGGCGGCATGGGCATCGGCCCAGAGCCGGCCGCTCAAATCGAGGGAAGTTCTGGTCGGGCAGTGGGAGGCCATTGGCCGCAAGTATCAGGAAGGGGAAATTCCGCTGCCGGAGTTCTGGGGCGGGTATCGCGTGCGGCCCCACCAGATCGAATTCTGGCAGGGTGGTCAGCACCGGCTGCACGATCGCTACGAGTACACCCTGCAGGCAGGTGAGCACTGGAAAGTCGAGCGCCTGGCGCCCTGATGCGGTGCTTTTTGCGATTGTTATTCCCTTTGGTTATTAAGTAGAAGATTTTAGTCTTACTGTTAGTCTAAGACGGCTGATATAGTGCCTGCTTTTCGGGAGGAGGCAGTATGCCGTTTGACTTGGGATATATCGTCGCCGGATTCATAGTCGGCTGGCTTGTGGGCTTGACGGGCGTCGGGGGCGGTTCTCTGATGACGCCAATCCTGCTGCTGTTGTTCAATGTCAATGCGGCTGTCGCTGTCGGTACAGACCTGCTTTATGCCGCCATCACCAAGACTGTTGGCATTTTTGCGCACGGCAAGCTGGGCAATATCGACTGGCGCATCGTTGGCGCCATGGCAGCAGGCAGCGTGCCCGTCTCTTTCATCACTACCCTCTATCTCGCTGACGTGGACCTGGAGTCTGGCACTCTGGTCGATCAGATCAAGTTCTGGCTTGGCATCGCGCTGCTGGTGACTTCGCTCTCCGTGCTGTTTCGCAATGAGTTGATGAAGTCTTCCCGGCAGGATCGCCGTCTCAGTCCGAAGGCAATCACCGTGTTGACTGTGCTGCTGGGCATGGTGCTGGGTTTTCTGGTGACGCTCACATCCGTCGGTGCCGGCGCGCTCGGTGTCACTGCGCTGTTGTTGCTCTATCCGAAAGTGCACATCAACAGGATTGTGGGCACTGACGTTGCACACGCTGTGCCGCTGACGCTGGTGGCGGGGATCGGGCATGCGAGTCTGGGAACAGTGGATTACGGCTTGCTGGGTACGCTGCTGATAGGCTCCATTCCCGGAATCTGGATTGGCAGCCATATGACTGGTGTGGTGGGCGAGAGCTGGGTGCGCAATGCACTGGCGCTGATTCTGGTATATGTCGGGCAGAAGCTCGCGTTCCCGGAACTGAATCAGTTTCTTGGTCTCGGCATCCTGTTGATTGTGGTGCTGTTCAAATTTACAACCGAAAAGCGCAATCAGAAACCCACTGCTGTTGAAGAATAGTCATTGCCGGTCAAGCGGGAATAAGCCTTTAACTATGCCAGCTATCTTACGCATGGAGTCTTCAATTTCGGCGAACGTCAGCACGGCCTGCGAAAAGCCATTGAAGATTACGGCAAGCCCAAAGTCTGATAGCCAGTTTTCAGACTCAGGAATCATCGCGTTCATCTGCGCCGCGGTCTGTACAACGTCCTGCCACACTTAACTTATATTTCGGATACTTGAAAGCCGGCAACTTCAAGTTATCTAAGGACCGATTTCAGGAGTGCTCGACACATGTCCGTCGAGCCATCGGAACATCTTCCATATCAAGGGTACCCTCACTTGCACGAGTGTCTGGATATCGCGATCACCCTCGAGTTCCAGTGTGTGGCCGACATTGTCGATCTGAAGAATATCGTAGGGCATGCCCGACGCTTTGGCTTGTTCTACGCGGTTCAGACTGAGATTGACAGGAGAGAAGCGGTCCAGGGCCGGGTCCCCGAACACCCAGAGCACTGGCGACTTTATGGTACCAAGGAAGGGCTGCGGATCGAAATCCAGGACCTTGCGCTCCCAAAGTCTATGAGGGTCATTGGCGGGCAAGGGCATCTCGATGTCAGGGTTTATTGCGCGGTACCAATCGGCACCATGATGAGCAGCCGCGGTCGCCCTCAGCTCCTCGTATCCTGTGCCTGAGCGAGTCACCTGGTGATCCAGCCGCATAAGCTCAAGGCCCCGTGCAACCGCCTCTGACCCGAATCCCGCATAGCGTATCTGTGCCTCGCGACCGTACATACGATCATCTGCAATAGTCGAAACGGATGCCGAAACCATCACCAGGAAGGCGGGTGGGTCGACGCGGTTAGCCGCCAACGAAACGACCCAGGCGCCCTGGCTCGCGCCAAAGAAGCCGACGCGTTCAGGATCTACCTCTATCAACGACTGCAGGTATTGATACCCCGCGGCCGCATCACTGGCAAGATCGCCCACACTGAACTCGTCCCATTCGTTGCTTCCACCTTCAGACTGGCCCACGCCCCGCTTGTCATAGGCCAGCGCCGCGTATCCCTGGCTCGCAAAGATCCATGCGTACAGCATTGTGGAATTGCGGCTCGTCTGCCCGGACCCATGCACGAGCACCACGCCAGGCGCCTCGCTACCGAACCGCGGCGACAGCAGTGTTCCTCGGATAGTGATACCCCCACTCTGAAAGGCTACTTCTTCTTGCACGTTCGACAGCCACACCCATCCCGCACCGAGGGCGAGAAGCGCCAGGATGGCGAAGATTGAAAGGACTATACGCTTGCCAATCTTGACAAATTTCCGCACGGGAGAACTCCAGTTCTAGAGATAAGCATGCGCATTGGATGCACACCATCCCAAGACGCCACTACAAGGTAGTTGGCCTTATCACGCAGCCAGTAATGATTCGACTGTTCAATATCAGCCCTGAATAAAGCTGCGGCTGAAGCTCAAGGCCTAACACCTTTACAGTGCACCAACGCACTGTCTTGAACAGAATATGGCCGGATTCTACCCGGCTTTTTCCCGAGAGAACAAGCACGTGATCGCCATATCCATTCGCGGCGTCTTTTAGATGTCGCGCCCGCACAGTTTCATCAAATAATGTGTTTCCCACTATCTATCGTGCGCCCTCTGCAACCCGTGAGACTCAAACATCTTCTCGCTGGATTTCGTGCGCACCCTGACCAGAATCCGTGCCTTCACTTGAGACGCGCATGCCGAATCAGTGGCACGGCAGGGCGATGCCCTTCAGCGAGTGCCATGCGAAGGATAATGCGCAGATCGGGGAACCTCTGCTTGCTTCAGAGTTTGGCAGTATCGTCGGCAGCGGACGCAGACCGAAGAATCTGCAAGTCCAGTCGTCTGGAGCGGATCAAGGTGGTGGGGGGTAGCAGGCCCGTTCAGCGGCATTAAAGTCCAGCGCCGAATGCAGCAAAAAGACCTGAGGCTTTTTGCGGAGAGAGGGGCACCCCCGGAGGGGGCGCGGTCAGCCGCAGAAAGGGTCTGCTGCCCCCCGGCGCCAATAGAATCTGCTTGCAGGCTTTTGCCAAGAAAATCGCGGGCAGGGCCCGCTCCCACGCAAGGCTCGCTCCCGCAGGGAATTGCAATCACCCTTTCCAGGGCTTGAGCTTTTTCTCCGCCAGCACTTTCTTCGGGCGTGCATACTGAGGCAGGCCATTCTTGTACGGTGGGTAGTCTTCGCCCTGAATCAGCGGCGAGAAATAGTCTCTTGCAGCCTGGGTGATGCTGAAGCCGTCGGCGCTGATGAATGAGCGCGGCATGGTCTTTTCCACATTCGCCACATCCGACAGTTTCGCTTCGCCTACACTCCAGCTGTATTTCTTCCCGGGTTTGCGCACGATGGTGGGCATCACGGCATTCTTGCCCGCCAGGGCAAACTCCACAGCCGCCTTGCCCATGGCATAGGCCTGTTCCACGTCGGTGGCTGAGGCAATGTGGCGCGCGGCCCGCTGCAGATAGTCGGACACGGCCCAGTGATACTTGTAGCCCAGTTCCTTCTTGACCATTTCGGCCACGAAAGGGGCCACGCCGCCCAGTTGCACGTGACCGAAGGCATCTTTGCCGCCTGCGTCTGCCAGGAAACTGCCGTCCTTGTTCTGTGCACCTTCCGAAACCACGATGGCGCAATAGCCATAGGCCTTCACGCAGCTCTGTACCTTCTTGAGGAATTTCTTCTGGTCGAAGGCGATCTCGGGGAACAGGATGATATGCGGCGGCGCGTCACGGCCCTTGCCGGCGAGCCCGCCTGCGGCGGCGATCCAGCCGGCGTGGCGGCCCATCACTTCCATCACGAATACCTTGGTGGAGCTCTCGCACATGGACGCCACATCCAGGCCGGCCTCACGAATCGACACCGCGACGTACTTGGCCACTGACCCAAAGCCCGGGCAGTTGTCGGTGATCGGCAGGTCATTGTCTACGGTCTTGGGCACACCGATGCACTGGATCGGGAAGCCGGCCCGGATACTCAGCTGTGACACCTTGTTCGCGGTGTCCTGGGAATCGCCGCCGCCGTTGTACAGGAAGTAGCGGATGTTGTGGGCTTTGAACACAGCCATCAGACGCTCGTACTCGGCCTGATTTTCTTCGAAACTTTTCAGCTTGTAACGGCATGAACCGAAGGCACCCGCCGGAGTATGCCGAAGGGCCGCGATGGTGGCCGCAGACTCCTTGCCGGTGTCAATCAGCTCTTCCCGCAGCGCGCCGATGATGCCGTTGCGGCCCGCATAGACTTTCCCTATTCTGTCCTTGTGCAGACGGGCGGTCTCGATGACGCCGCAGGCACTGGCATTGATGACGGAAGTCACACCGCCCGACTGGGCATAGAAAAGGTTTGCTTTGGCCATGATTGGAGAACCTGCTAGTCTGCCGGTTGAATGAAGCGGCGATGTTACCCCGGCGCCCGATTCCAAGGCAACGCGCCTTCTCTCTCTGAACCTGCAGGAAAAAAGACATGCGAATCACGATAGGCCTCTCAGGCGCCAGTGGCCTGATCTATGGCATCCGGATGCTGGAAATTCTCAAGACAGTGCCAGAAGTGGAGACTCACCTTGTGCTCTCGCAAGGCGCGAAGATGAACATTGCCATCGAGACCCAGTGGGCGCTCAGCGACGTGCTGGCGCTGGCAGATCACGTTCATCCCATCAATGACATGGCCGCGTCCATTGCCAGCGGTTCGTTCCGCACCGACGGCATGATTGTGGCCCCATGCTCCATGAAGACGCTGTCGGGTATCGTGCATTCCTACGCCGACAATCTGTTGGTGCGGGCGGCCGATGTGGTGCTGAAGGAGCGGCGTCGTCTTGTGCTGATGCCCAGAGAGTCACCCCTGCATGCCGGGCACTGCGAGCTGTTGCTCAAGGCCTGCCAGCTTGGCGCGATCATCGCGCCGCCCATGCCGGCGCTCTACAACAATCCGCAGACTATCGACGACATCATCAATCACAGCGTGGGCCGTGTGCTCGATCTTTTCGATATCGATGCAGGTATCGTCAAGCGCTGGGAAGGCGTTCGCAAATCAACGTGACAGCGCTTTTTCCTGCAGCATCTGCAGCAGATCGGCGAGTGCCGGCGTGAGTGTGACAGCTGACGCTTCGCGTACCTTCTGAAGATTGTGTGCCACGGCCCTGGCGTGGCGATCGGGAGAGTCAATTCTGCTGGACATAGGCGCCGGAGTTCCAAGGCCGTCCTGAGCAAGTCGCTCCAGCGCCTGTTGCTGCAGCTGCTCGCTGCGCAGTTCCGCCGCCTTGATTTTCTCCCGCAACTCTGCGGCCCCGGTCATCTGTGATGCAAGCGTTTGTGGCTGTGCCAGCGCTTCCTTCATCCAGGTGCGGGCGTGGCGCAGGGGCCTGACCACTTCTGTGGACCATTGTGTTGAGAACTGCAGTGCGTCCGACAGCAGGGCTGACGACATGAGGCCGTGGCTGCGCCCGTACCAACAGGCAAACAACAGCAGGTTGACGTCGAAGCCGTGAACATTCTGCAAGGTGAGGCAGGTGTCGCTCACCTGCGGCAGGCGGTAGAGGCGCAGGGAGAAATCCCAGAACGATTCGTGTGACATGCGGGGCCTCGGGAGGGTCGGTGCTGCCGGGATGTTACTGCAGGCACTATTTTGAGACAATCCGCGCCTGTTCGCGGGCAGAGCCCGCTTCTACACGAGACAAGAACATGCACATTCACATTCTGGGCATCTGTGGCACCTTCATGGGCAGCCTCGCAGTGCTCGCCAAGCAGCTCGGGCACACTGTCAGCGGCTCAGATACCAATGTCTATCCGCCCATGAGCACGCAACTGGAAGCACAGGGCATTGCCCTGCAGCAGGGCTTCAGTGCCAGTCATCTGCAACCGCACCCTGACCTGGTGGTCATCGGCAATGCCATGTCGCGGGGCAACCCTGCAGTGGAGTACACCCTCGAGCAGGGGCTTGATTACTGTTCCGGTCCCGAGTGGCTGGCCCGTCACGTGCTGCGCGGGCGCTGGGTGATGGCGGTAGCCGGCACCCACGGCAAAACCACCACCAGTTCAATGCTGGCGTGGATACTTAGCTGTGCCGGTCTCAAGCCTGGCTATCTGATTGGCGGCGTGGCCCGCAATTTTGCGAGCTCGGCTGATCTGGGCGATTCGCCATTCTTCGTGGTGGAAGCTGACGAATACGACAGTGCATTTTTCGACAAACGTTCCAAGTTTGTACACTACTCACCCCGCACCGCCATCTTCAACAACCTGGAATTCGATCACGGCGACATCTTTCCCGACCTCGCCGCCATCCAGCGCCAGTTTCACCATCTGGTGCGCATCATTCCCGGCAGTGGACTCATTCTGTGGCCGCGGGATGACGACAATCTCAATGCCGTGCTTGCACAGGGGTGCTGGAGCCAGCGCCAGGCGCTGACTCTGCTCAAAGGCGGGGAACCTGCTCAGGGGCACGCCGACGAGGCGCTGTCCTGGTTTGTCCGTCCTCTGAACGCCGCTGGCAGCGAGTTTGAATTGGGCAAGTCCACGGCGGGGGTGCCCGGGCCTGCCATACGTGTGCGCTGGACTCTGAGTGGCACCCACAACGTGCGCAACGCCCTTGCAGCCGTGGCGGCAGCGCATCATGCCGGAGTAGAGATTGGCGTGGCCTGCGAGGCGCTGGAAAGTTTCGAGGGCGTGAAGCGGCGTCAGGAGTTGCTGGGCGAGGTGAACGGGGTGCGTGTCTATGACGACTTTGCCCATCACCCCACCGCCATCGACACCACGCTGAGCGGCCTGCGGGCTCAGTTTCTCAATGCTGGGCGCACGGGCCGTCTCATCGCCGTCATCGAGCCGCGCTCCAATACCATGAAGATGGGCGTGCACCAGTCGGTGCTGGGGGAGGCCTGTCGCCATGCCGATCTGACGCTCTGGTTCGACGCTGGCACGGCTTTGCTGGACCTCCCGGCGTTGGTGGCGTCCAGCCCGATGCCTGCGCGCATTGCGTCCAGCATCGACGCGCTGGTGACAATGCTGGTCGATGAAGCGCAATCGGGTGATGACATCGTCATCATGAGCAACGGCGGCTTCGGCGGCCTCCATCAGAAGTTGCTGCAGGCGCTGACAGTGCGCCAGAGCGACGGAACCTCTGGAAGACAAGAGTCATGAACATGAATGCTGATATTGCTGTTCCGACGCAAGAGACACCCTTCACCGAACACACTCAGCGGGGCATGCTGCCCCTGTTTCCGCTGAAGTCGGTGTTGTTTCCCAAAGGGCGTCTGCCATTGCAGATATTCGAACAGCGCTACCTGAACATGGTGCGAGCCGCCATGCGCACCGACACTGGTTTCGGCATCTGCCTGCTGCGCGAGGGCGATGAGGTGGCGCGCCCCGGGATGCACCAGCAGGTTCATCGCGTGGGCACCTATGTCCAGGTGGTGGATTGGGATCAATTGCCCAACGGCCTGCTCGGACTGACGGTGGAAGCAAGATGCAAGTTCGAGGTGCTGGACTGCCACGCAGAAAAGGACCAGCTGCTGGTGGGCCACGTGGCACGCTGCGCCACCGATTTCATGGGCGAAGCGCCCATTGCAGTCACCCCGGAGCACGATGTGCTGGTAAGTCTTCTGGAGCAGCTGACGAGCCATCCCGTCATCAGCCGGCTGGACATGCAGATCAACTACCAGGATTTGCGCGAACTGGGCTGGCGCCTGTGTGAGTTGATTCCCCTGCCTGCCGAGATCAAGCAGTCCTTGCTGGAACTGCATGACCCGCTGGAGCGGGTGCGGGAAATCGAGATTGTTCTCAATCGGATGATGGACGAGAACGCCTGAACTGGCCTCTGTGGCAGTCAGAGGCCATAATGCGCCGCGTGGCAACAGATCTTTGGTGAGAGGATGACGGAAAATGTTGGAAAACTGGCTGATAACGGGTAACTGGACTCAGGAGCAATGGCTGATCGCCAGCATCCTGGCATTTGTGGTCGTCGCGTCGCTGGTGGTGCTCTACCGCCTGTATGCAATCTTCAAAATGTCCACCACCAAGCGGGAGCGGCCCAACCTGCGCGCGGGAAGACGTCTGCGGCGCTGACTCAGGACGGGATCAGCAGGCGGTCAAGGATAATCGCTGACACGGCGATGAAAATGATGACGCCAGCCAGCCAGCCCATCAGCGCCAGTACCCGGAAGGGTTTTTCGCCCGGGGGATACAGCCCGGACTGTTCGTAGCGACGTTCACCCTCAGGGGGAGGCGTATCGTGTTGAGTGCTCATAAGTTGTTTCACCTTCATCAGAATGATGTCTGAACTGCAGACGGAGTAGCGTGTTGTCAGCTCGATTCCTGCCAGTGCTGTGTGCTCTGCTGGCCCTCACGGGGTCTGCCCAGGCTATCGTCATCCGGCATGATACTGGATACGCCGGACATGCCGCCAGAGAGTCACAGTTTCCTGCGGTCTTCTGGCTGGAGCAACGCTCCTCCCGCAAAATCTGTGTAGCCACCCTGATCGACCCGCGTTGGGCGCTGACGGCGGCCCATTGTGTCGAAGAGACCGGCCTGCAGGGGCATATTGCGTCACAGGGCGAGTATGTTGTGCAGATTGCCGGCACCCTGCAGGGCATCGACCATGTGGTGATGCACCCTGATTACCATTTCCGCTACGACGAGAACAACAGTGCCCGCGAGGTCGACATGGCACTGCTGCGGCTCTCCGAGGCCGTTGCGATGCCTCGGCCCGTGCCGCTTTACCGTGACGCCGACGAGCAGGACCGCGTGGCGACGCTACTGGGCTGGGGCTACTTCGGAATCGGCACGACGGGCATTCAGCATGACGATGGTCGTTTCCGCATGGCGCACAATATTGTCACGACAGCAGCGCAGCGCCTGCGGTTCACGTTCGATGACCCGCGTCTGCCAGGCAGTGCCGCGGTGGCCCTGGAAGGTATCCCTGGCCTCGGAGACAGCGGCGGCCCCGCGCTGCTCGAGACGGCATCAGGCTGGCAGATTGCTGGCGTGGCGGTGGGGGAAGTAGCAAGCCGCGCAACCGGCGAGACTTCTTCGCAGACACTCCCTGCCCAGGGCTTGTATGGTGCAGTGGGTATCTACGAGCGTGTGTCTGCCCATATCGGCTGGATCGAGTCGGTGATTCTTGCGACTCCGGAAAATCCATCGCCCTGATTGAGCTGTGCCTTGCCTAACTGCAGGGAAAATTTGCTACCATCGCTACTCACGCTTCCCAACGGAGACTTTACGATGAGCATTGCAGCAGGCGACAAAATTCCCGCAACCACCCTCAAGATCATGGGCGAGAAAGGCCCTGTCGATATTTCCACCGACGCCATTTTCAACGGCAAGAAGGTCGTCCTTTTTGCAGTGCCCGGCGCTTTCACACCGGGCTGCACCGTCACCCACCTGCCGGGTTATGTCGTGCTGGCAGACAAGATCAAGGCCAAAGGCGTGGACAGCATCGTCTGTCTGTCGGTCAATGACGCGTTCGTCATGGGCGCCTGGGGCAAATCCCAGAATGCCGAAGAACTGCTGATGGTCGGCGACGGCAATGGCACTTTCACCAAGGCTGTCGGCCTGGAACTGGATGCCACCGGCTTCGGCATGGGCACCCGCAGCAAGCGCTACGCCATGATTGTGGACAACGGCGTTGTGACGCACCTTGCGGTAGAGCCTGCCGGCGGCATCGTCGACAGCGCGGCGGAAGCGATACTCGCCAAACTGTAAGTCACTCATTCCCGGGAGACACTGCCATGAAGACCGATTCCATCGAGTATCCATGGCCCGATCGCCGCCCGCATGACTTGATGTGCCCGCAAGGGGGTGTATGTCTGCATATGGACGCGCTGGAGAGCATGCGCAGCGAGCTGGAAACCCTGCGTACTCAGGTGCATACCGATGCCCTGACGGGACTCTACAATTACCGGCATTTCAAGAAAGCACTGGATATGGAAATGGAACGGGCACGCCGCTCCGGCAAGCCCGTCGCACTGCTCATGATGGACCTGGATCGCTTCAAGACTTTCAATGACACCTGGGGTCACGCGTTCGGCAACAAGACGCTGAGTCATGTTGCACGGCTGATTCAGACCACGGTGCGCCGTCTGGACATTCCCTGCCGTTATGGCGGGGAAGAGTTTGCAGTGATTCTTCCGGACACCACGCTGCACGCCGCCATCACACTCGCCGACCGCTTGTGCGGGATCATCGCCGGCACCCCTCTGTATTCCGAGGATACCGAAGTGAATGTGACTACCAGCATTGGAGTGGATGTGCATGCTGCAGGTGATCGCGATTATTATGAGGGCTTCGTGCGGCGCACCGATGCCTGGTTGCTGCAGGCCAAGGCAGGCGGTCGCAACAGGGTGTGCCATCCTGCGGAAGTATCTGCCACCCACG
>CAISYX010000078.1 GCA_903889815.1 uncultured Gammaproteobacteria bacterium | reverse complement strand
CCTTGAAACGGTGGCCGTTGCTGAAGTTGAGTTCGTAGTCGCCGCCAACTTCCCATCTGTCTTCTTCCCCGGGAATGTCTTCACGCTCAACCGTGGTGGCGTTGGGGTTGACGCGCAGATTGGTCGTCCAGCGCGTCACATCCGTAGGCTCATCCCCCAGCTGGTAAAGCGCATTCAGGCGCAAACTGCTCGCCGCATCAATGTCGTAGCCGAGGTTGGTGGACAGCGTGTAGTTGGTCTGGTCACCGGTGCGCTCTTCGCGAATCTCGTCGTTGAAGGACCAATCGCCCAGACGGCTGGTTTCCCAACTGATATAGGGGTTGTAGCGCGACTGGGCGTCCAGGCTGACCAGATAGTTCAGAGCGCCGGACTGGCCACTGTAAGCCACCGTGCCATTGGGTTTGACTTCGTGATCGGCATAGCGGGCCAGCTCCCCCTGATAGGAAATGGAGGTGGTGTCGAGTGCTTCCAGCAGGACGACGTTGATCACCTGGCTGCTGCCACGCACGTCCAGCGCGCCGGAGGTGCCGCGAATGATCTCGATGTAGTCCACCTGCGAGGCACTGATGCGTGACAAGGTGTCGCTGGACTGATTGCCTTTGCCCGCCATGCGCTTGCCGTCGATGAGAATCTGATCGCCGCCACCTGCACCCAGTCCGCGGCCACCGCCGCCTCCGCCAAAGCCACCGCCGGGACCGCCAGGACCGCCAGGACCGCCAGGACCGCCGGGACCGCCAGGACCACCCGGCCCTCCGCCACCACCGCCAGAACTGACCCCCGGAATGCGATTCAACATGTCCTGCGCTGTCGAAGGCGCCCATTCGGCGAAGTAGGAAGAGGGGTATCGTACGGTAGTGTCATCACGAGTGTCTTGCGCCAGCGTGGAGATGGAAAAGCCCGCCGTAGCGACCACGATGGATGCGGCCAGCAGCGATTTGTGGAAAGAGAATTTCATTCTTTGATCAGTCCTTGCAGAAAAAAGTAAGTCGGTACCCTATAAAAAAAGGCCTGTTATTGCAATTTATTATCATTTGGAACACCAAAAATCACAGTTTCGTCACATAAGTGCTACAAACGCCGCTGCGAGCAGAAGTGGAGCGCTATGGCCATTTCTCTCTCGCTGTCGGACTGGTACTCACTGTTGCTCTGCCGGGAGCCACAGTCATACTATGGGAGAAGGGCGCGATGCCCGTATTCACTGACGGTTGAGAACGACATGTCCCTGCTTGAGTTTGAACACATCATTCACATCAACGATCCCCGGGAGCCACAGCTGCCCACCATGTCCCGGGCGCACCTATGGGAAGGCCTGCTCTTTCGAACCAAATATCCAGGGCACTTCAACCCGACCCTGAGCACCGAACTGGAGAACCTCTCTGCAACAGGCTTCATACGCCACCTGCGCTTTGGCACAGCGCGCCTTCGGGATGTGGTGACACTGGATCACGAGCGCGAGATTCAGACACGCTCAGAAGGGCTGGAAGGGCAGATGTTCGCTCGCAGCGTGACGCGAATCGAGGAGCCTGGCGCCGGGCACATGCTGGTTCGTTTCTACTACTGCCGCGACTCGGGGAATGTGCAGGGAGGGCTGGACGTGGACAGTTATCTCAAGGCAGCGTATCTGCAGAATGACCGGGAGGCCGTCGTCATGCTGCGGCGTTTTGCGCTGGAAGGCCTGCCCGGAACGGGCTCATGGCTCCAGTGACACTCCGAGCGCCTGTGCATAGCGCTGTTCATCCACGCGCTCGGGTGCCAGGGAATTGCCGAGCAGGCTGCTGACGTCAGCCCGGATCATCGCTACCGCTGCCATACGATAGTCGGGTGCAAAATCGGCCTGCATCACACCACCCCAGAGACTCAGCATGGCCGTGTCAATCTGACGGACGCGGTTGTCCTTGGCCCATTCCCCGGATATCGCAGCGCCAAGTGCCGCCAGTTGGCTGGCAAGTGAGGCACGTTGCCCGGGCTCCAGATCCACAAGCACAGACTCTGCAATGGCATTCCAGCCCAGGGCCATGAATTCCGATCCTTCGTAGAAGCGCACGACCCATTGCAGGTATTGTTCCTGTGTCTGGAAAGCCTGATTGGGTAAATCGGCAGCGTAGAGGCCAAGGAAGTGTCGCTGTGGTGGGAGGTCTGCGGGCCATGGGCCGCCGCTTGGACGCAGGGCGCAGGCACTCAGGGCAAGGCAAAGCAACAGGACAGGCAACGTGCGCATGCAGACGACCAACCGAAAAGGAGAGGATGGCAGCATCATAACAAACGCAACCGGCACTGCCAGCCCTGTCAGTGTGCTTCGATGATGCCCAGCCGGATCGCTTCCAGGGTCACTTCGGATCGATTGGAGACTTCCAGCTTGCTGTAGATGCTTTGCACATAGCCCTCGATCGTGTCTGGCGAAAGTGCCAGCGCAACGCCCTGATTGTTGATCGGCCCGTATCCACGCGCTCATCATTCCCTCTGCACTGGCCTTCGCAATATCGAATCGCGCGCAGCTGAAATCGGCGCCAGCGTGAGCTGCTTCTTGCGCGTTACTAGATGTAACACTTTCCAGCATTTTCGCGATTGTCATGCTTTGGGAAAGGTGCTTGAATCCTCGCCCACATCCATCCAGACCACCCTGATCGAGAGCCTGCGCGGAATGCCCGGACTGTCGTGTGCGATGAGATCAATCAGGACATGAAGGATCAGTTTCCTCACTGCATGCACTGGCGCCTTGAGCGCGATGCCGACGATATTCTCTGGCTTTTCCTGGACCGGCAGGACGAGACCGTGAACGCCTTGTCGGCAGCAGTGTTGCGTGAACTGGACGCCATCATTGCTTATGCCGAAAGCCAACTGCCTGCCGGCGTGGCCATCCTGTCCGGAAAAGCCACTGGCTTCGTGCTGGGGGCAGACATTCGTGAGTTCAGCGGATTCAGCGACGCCGCACAGGTCACCGCTTCCATCCGGGAAGTACACGCCATGTTTTCGCGACTGGAAGCGCTGCGCTGCCCCACTGTCGCCGCATTTGAAGGGTACTGCCTTGGCGGCGGTCTCGAGTTGGCGCTGAGTTGCGGCTACCGGATCGCTCGCGACGTTCCCGCTACCAGAATCGGTTTCCCCGAAGTGCAGCTGGGCATTTTCCCCGGCTTCGGCGGCTCAGCGCGTTCTGTCAGCCGCATTGGTGGAATGAAAGCCATGGAGCTCATGTTGTCTGCGCGCCAGCTCAATGCCCGCCAGGCGCGTGCGGTGGGTCTGGTGGACGAAGTGATCGGGCGTCATGAAGAACTCTATTGGGCTGCGCGCCGTGCCATCCTTGGTCGCCGCAGGAGCAGCGCACCAAGCCTGCTGGCCCGTGCCACCAACCTCGCTCCTGTGCGTCGCCTGCTGGCGAAGCAGATGCGCAAGCAGACTGCCGCGCGAGCCCGCGAAGCGCATTATCCCGCCCCCTATCGCCTGATTGACACCTGGGAACGCTTCGGTGGCGACCGCGCAGCGATGCTGCAGGCGGAAGCTGAAGAAGTGGGACGCCTTATGGTCACGCCGCAGGCCGGTGGTTTGCGGCGTGTATTCGGCCTGATGGACAGGCTCAAACGCGAAGGCCGTCAGAGTGAATTCCGCGCCCGCCGCGTGCATGTCATCGGTGCCGGCGTCATGGGTGGCGACATAGCGGCCTGGTGCGTGCTGCAGGGTCTCGAAGTGACGCTCCAGGACCGCGAAATGAAATTCATCGAACCGGCACTCAAGCGCGCGGAAACCCTCTTTCGCAAGAAGCGCCTGGAGCCTGCGGCGGTGAAGTCTGCACTGGCGCGGCTGCAACCCGATGTGGAAGGCACTGGAGTCAACAAGGCCGATGTGGTCATTGAAGCGATTGTCGAGCGTCTTGATGCCAAACAGGCGCTGCTTGCACAAGTTGAAACGCGCCTGCGTCCCGGCGCCATTCTGGCCACCAACACATCGTCTATTCCGCTGGAAGCAATTGCCACTGCGCTGCAGGATCCCTCACGCTTGATCGGCCTGCACTTCTTCAACCCCGTGGCAAAGATGCCTCTGGTAGAGGTGGTGCGCGGTGTGCAGAGCGATGAAGAGTCTCTTCTCCGGGGTGCAGCGTTCTGCGGACAGATCAATCGCTACCCATTGCCGGTCAGCAGCAGCCCTGGATTTCTGGTCAATCGTGTGCTGGCGCCCTACATGCTGGAAGCGATGATCATGCATGCAGAAGGCATCCCCCTCGAGGCCATTGATGCAGCAGCAGAGGCGTTTGGCATGCCCATGGGCCCGGTGGAGCTGGCAGACACGGTGGGACTGGACGTCTGCCTGATGGTGACGGGCACCCTGAATGCCGGGGCCGATGCAAAGTCAGCAACACAGAGCGCCGCTGACACCCTGCGCACACTGGTGAATGCCGGGCATCTCGGCCGCAAATCCGGCAAGGGTTTCTACACCTGGTCCAATGACAAAGCCCAGAAGCAGAACGACAAATCCACCGGACAGGATCTGGCCGCACTCTGTGCACGCCTCATCAAGGTGTACACGGCAGAATGCAGGCCGCGCTGCGGGATGGGATTGTCGCCGACGCCGACCTGCTGGATGCCGGCATGATTTTCGGGACGGGCTTTGCACCTTTTCGCGGAGGTCCCCTGCATT
>CAISYX010000077.1 GCA_903889815.1 uncultured Gammaproteobacteria bacterium | reverse complement strand
GTTTCATCGGCCACTGCCACCACATCGCTGGGGGCCGTCAGGTCAAAGCTGTTTACCAGCCGGTAAATGCGATTCTCTCTCTCCTCGGCCTTGTCACCCGACAACGATTCATAGGCTTCCACATAGGACATGGCCTGGCTGCGGGCGAAGTTCACAAACTTCTTCTGCTGACCGATGTCGGTCTGAGCGCCTGCTCCCTCTGAATGTGCGCACTGTGGGCACGATGGGTCGGCATCGGGAGTCAGTTCTCCAGTGGGACGCATGTGCCCGCAGCTTCCACAGACCGCCCATTCCTCGCTCAGTGGCTCCGAGGCTGTGCCTAGCTCGATCTGCTGGATCTCGAAGACACGAGAGTGCGTGTAGAAGTGATTTCTGGGGGCGAGTTCTCGTATGGCCGTTCCGGCACCACGCACGATGTCATACTCGATCAGATGATCGTCACCGTTGGCCGCCTGATGCTTGTTGTAAACGGCACCGTAAAAGCTCACACCCCGCTCAGGGAAAGCATAGTTGGGCAGCAAGCCATGGTCCGTGAGCAGTTCCAGTGAGGTCGTTCTATTGAGACCATCGAGACGGCCTTTGAGTATCTTGATCTCCCGATCAATCTCACGGATGGCGAGACGGTCATCTTCGTTGTGCAGAGCATTCCGCTGTTCCTTCAGCCTGCGACTGGCATTGATCAGATCCTTGCGCTTGGTTTCAAACTGGCGAAGCGCGATCTCGGTTTGCACGCGCAGCACTTCCACCTTGGCATCTTCCAGAAAACGATCACGCGTGTCGTTCTGCACGTTCGTGTGGAAGCGGCGCAGAAATGCTGCCTGCAATGAGGCTTCGTTGGTGGAGATCCAGTCGAAGAACTTCGGTATCTGGCCTTCAGCACTGAAGAGGTCATCTCCAAATTGACGGGCTGTTCCTGGCAAGTGCCCGAGCACCTTCGTCTTCACGGCGCAGTCGAAGCAATACGCAAAATACTGTCGCGTCAGCACCGCCGCTGCATCCAGCCAGCAGCCTGGGGGTTCGACCTCGCCTTTGAGCATCTGCTCGGGCCTGGCGAAGAAATACAGATCGTGCGGGCGTTGATTGATGATCGAAAGGATCAGGGCAGTGCCGGTGGATCGTCCGGCGCGTCCGATACGCTGAAGGTAGTTCGCGGTGTTTGGCGGGATCGAGCACAGCATCGTGGTGGAGAGATCACCGATGTCGATACCCATCTCCAGAGTGCTCGTGCAGGTCAGCACGTTGGGATCATCGGCGCTCTCTTTGCGTCCGAAGCGGCGCTCGATGTCCTGCCGCTCCGAGTTGGTCAGCAATCCAGTGTGCTCAGTGGCATAGACGCGCCTGATGGCACCTTTGCGATAGCGTTGCTGGTAGTAGTGCTCACGGTCATCGAACTCCACCCGCGCATACGTTCCTCCGTCAGCTTGATAGGCAATCGTGGGTGCGCCTTGCCAAAAGGCAGCTTCCTCAGAGGGCCGCGTCAGTGTTTGTCCAGTTTCTGAGCAGACGAGCTTCTCGCCCCCTGGCACAATGGCAGCGCATCGGCTATTGATCGCCACCAGTCGCTTGCTGCCATCTCGTTCGAGTTCAATGAGCAGCCCACCGTGAATACCCACGTCGATGAAGGCGCGGGTCAAATCTAGCAACGCGGTGTCATCAGATGCAGGCAGGTCAAAGACGCGTCGGGACCAGCGCAGTTGCCATGTGGCTCCTGTAGCAAGGACGTTGTCATGATTCCGGTCAGTCTCGGTCACGAACAATCTCGGCCTGCGTCTCCCGGCATGAGGGTGAGTTTCTCGCGCAGGGTGCGCACTTCCGGGACGCGGTCCAG
>CAISYX010000076.1 GCA_903889815.1 uncultured Gammaproteobacteria bacterium | reverse complement strand
GGCTGGGCGGGGACCGTCTGCCGCCAGGGATGGCGGCAGCCGAGCCTACAGGGACGTACTTGCGGCGTGTCCCTGCTCAGCAGGCCCGGCAGCCCGCGCCCCCGCACTCTGACTCCCTACGACTGCCCCTGAAAATGCCGCAGGCGCACGCCCGATGCATAAAGACTCAACGTGTAGATAGCCAGCCCCCCGAACGTCAGCACTGTCATCCAGCCAATGCGTGTCCACAGTGGCCAGTCCAGCCATGCGCGCCAGTCGCCCGCGACCTGCCACAGAAACACGCTCATCAGCACGTTGGCCAGCAACATGCGCAACAGAAACACAGACCACCCCGCCTGGAACTGGAACACCTTCTGACGGATCAGACCCAGCAGCAGCAGCGTGGCGTTGAGGATGGCAGCCAGCGAGGTGGCCAGCGCCAGGCCGGTGTGAGCAAAGTCCAGCACGAACACCAACAGAATGTTCATCACCATGTTGGCCACCATGGCAAGGATGCCGATGCGCACCGGCGTGCGGGTGTCCTGGCGGGAATAGTAGCCCGGCGCAAAGACCTTGATGGACATGAAGGCCACCAGCCCCAGCGTGTAGGCCTGCAGGCTGCTGGTGACCTTGATGACGTCATCGACACTGAAATTCTGTCCCTGGAACAGCGTGATGATCAGCGGCTGCGCCAGCAGGATCAGCGCCAGACTGGCTGGAATGGCGATCAACAGCACCATGCGGAAGGCCCAGTCGAGCATGGCGGCGAATTCAGTGAGGGACTTGTCGGCGTGTTTGCGGGACAGGCTTGGCAGCACTACCGTGGCGATGGCGATGCCGAAGATTCCCAGGGGCAGCTCGACCAGGCGGTCCGAAAAATACAGCCACGACACGCTGCCGGACACCAGCAGCGAGGCAATGAAAGTATCCAGCAGCAGATTGATCTGACTGACCGAGACACCAAAAAGTGCGGGAATCATCAGCGTCATCACCCGGCGCACGCCTTCGTGCTGCGGGTTGAGTGCGGGGATTGGCAGGAGCCGCAGGCGCGCCAGGGCGGGCATCTGGAACACCAGCTGCGCCACGCCGGCAATCAGCACGCCCACAGCCAGCGCCACCTCTGGCCGCCCCATGTAAGGACTGAGCAGCACGGCGGCGCCGATCATCGCGATATTGAGCAAGGCCGGCGTCAGTGCCGGAATGGCGAACTTGTCGTAACTGTTGAGGATGGCGCTGGCAAAGGCCGTCAGCGAGATCAGCAGCAGGTACGGAAACGTGATGCGGAACATGTCCACGAACAAATCAAACTTGTCAGCATTGTCGCGGAACCCCCAGGCCAGCGGGATGGCAATCAGTGGCGCGGCAAGCACCACGAGCACCGTCAACCCAAGCAACACAGCGCCCAGGCTGCCTGCCACGCTGTCCACCAGGGTCTTGACCTCGGCATGGGTGCGTTGCCGGCGGTACTCCGAAAGCACTGGCACAAAGGCCTGGTTGAAAGCCCCTTCCGCGAACAGTCGACGCAGGAAATTGGGAATCTTGAACGCCAGGAAAAAGGCATCGGTGCCGTCACCCGGGCCGAACATGCGGGCCAGCACGACGTCGCGGGCGAGCCCCAGGACGCGGGAAACCATGGTCATGCTGCCGGTGACGGCGCTGGAGCGCAGCAGCCCGCCACGCGGGCGCGGCGGCTGGTCGGGAGCGGAGGATACCGGGCTGGAGGTCATAGACTCACTTCACAAAAAAAATGGCGCATTTCAGGAGCGGGCAGGGCTGCTCCCACCGGCGCTATTTGTTCAGCGCTCGCAAAATCCACGCCGTCTTCTCGTGCAAGCGCATGCGGTCCGAGGCCAGCGACGCAGAGGACTCGTCGCCAGCGTCCTGTGCCACCTTGAGCACCTTGCGGCAGGTTCTGACGACGGCTTCGTGGCCCTGAGTCAGGATGTCCACCATGGCGCGACCCGCAGGAATGTCATCGACTTCCTTGATGGAGCTGAGGCGGGCGAACTCCTTGTAGGTGCCGGGCGCCACGACATCCAGGGCGCGGATGCGTTCGGCCACTTCGTCGACCGCAAGGGCCAGCTCTGTGTAGTGTTCTTCAAACATCAGGTGCAGCTCGCGGAACTGGGGACCAGTGACATTCCAGTGAAAATTGTGGGTCATCAGGTACAGCGTGTAGGAGTCTGCCAGCAGGTGCTTGAGACCCTCTGCGATGGTAAGACGATCACTTTCCTTGATGCCGATGTCGATGCTGCTCATGGTCTACTCCTGTTGGCGAATGAATATGCGCAAGGCACACTGTAAGAGTGGAGGCAGATCACTCGGATGCAAGGCCGGCATAGACCGTCTGCACATCGTCATCGCCGTCGATGGCATCCAGGAAGGCTTCCACTTCTTCAATCTCGGCAGCGCCCAGCTTGACAGGATTCTTGGGCCGGTAACCCAGTTTGGCGGACTCCACCTTGAAGCCGAAACTCGGCAGCGCCTTGCAGACGGCATCCAGATCGGTGGGCTCGGTCAGAAACAGGGTGACATTGTCGTCGCCCGGCTCAAGATCCTGTGCACCGGCCTCTATGGCGGCCAGCTCGGGATCGGCATCGGTTGTTATGGGCACTGCTTCGATCATGCCAAGGTAGTCGAAGTCCCAGGCGACAGAGCCGGAACTGCCCAGCTGCCCCTTGCGGAACAGCACGCGCATGCTGGAATACGTGCGGTTGGTATTGTCGGTCAGGCACTCCACGATGACGGGCACCTGATGGGGTGCAAAGCCTTCATAAATCGCCTTTTCAAAGTGGACTGCATCGTCCAGCAGGCCAGCGCCTTTCTTGATGGCCCGCTCCAGCGTTTCACGCGTCATGGACGCCTTCTTGGCAGCCTCGACGGCCAGTCGCAAGCGCGGGTTCATGTCCGGATCGGCGCCATTGCGCGCGGCCACCATGATTTCCTTGGTGAGTTTGGTGAAGATGCGGCCCTTGGCATTGGCCGCCAGTTCTTTGTGCTTGGCTTTCCACTGTGCGCCCATGGTGTCCTGTCTCGTTCAGCGTCCGGAGTCTGTGCCCGGCGGGGTTTGCGGGTTCGAAGGCCGCTGATGATACGTGCTGTGACAAGAATCAGACAACAACAAACTGGCCCATCATGCCGTGATCCTCGTGTTCGAGGATGTGGCAGTGGTACATGTAGGCGTGGGCCGGATCCGGATAGCGGTCGAACCGGGCAATTACCCGCACAGTCTCGGAAATATGCACACGCACCGTGTCCTTCAGCCCGCGCTCCTCAGGGGGTGGCGGCAGACCATCGCGGTCCAGAATCTCGAAATGCACCTTGTGGATGTGGAAGGGGTGAATCATCGGCGAGACATTGCGCAACTCCCAGATTTCAACGGCGCCTTCCTGCACTTCAAAATTGATCCTGTTCATGTCCATGGTCATGCCATTGAGCTTGAAGACACCTCCGCCAAATCCGCCGCCATTGCCACCGCCATTACCGCCTCCGCCTGCACCCCGGCCCTCCCGGCCGCCGCCATTGCCCGGCCCGTTGCCCATGCCCAGCTCGAAGTAGCGAGTCTGAGTCGCCTCGGCCTCCTGCAGTCGAGCGATCTGCGTCAGCACGGCGGGCACTTCAGGAGACGCCGCCAGTGCTGCCGCCGGGCGAATCTGCAGGACGTCAAAAGCATCCTTGTCCAGCAAGCGCATCATGCCGTTCATCTGACCGTTGTACAGCGCCGGATAGGGCGACACGGGCAGGTTTACCAGAAAGAAGGGCTCTGAGGGAACGATGTTGAGCACGATCTCGGCCCGCTCGCCAGGCGCCAGCGTGACGCGGTCCACCTGCAGCGGGCTTTCCAGGAAGGAGCTGTCCCCGGCAATCAGGGCAAAGGCCTGGCCATCGCTGCGCGCAATGGTGAAAGTGCGGGCATTGGCAGCATTGAGAACGCGCAGTCGCAACTTTTGCGTACTGACTTCCAGATAGGGAGCGGCGGTGCCATTGACCAGCAGTGTCTCGCCACGCACACCGCGCATCAGAGCGCTGACATTGGTCGGGTACACCAGGGCCCCGTTCTCGTCGAAGCGCCGATCCTGCAGGATCAGTGGCACATCATCCACGCCGTACTGCGAGGGCAGGTCCAGTGCGTCAGACTCGGTACTTTCCACAATGATCATGCCGGCCAGCCCGCTGTAAACCTGAAGCCCGGTGCGATGGTGCAGGTGCGAGTGATACCAGCAGGTCGAGGCATGTTGATCGAGGGTGAACTCAGCCAGCCAGCGGCCCCCGGGCGGGATGATCTGATGGGGACCACCGTCCATGCGGGCGGGCACGTGCAGGCCGTGCCAGTGCAGGGTTGTTTCTTCCGTCATCGCATTGTGCACGTCGATGGCGATGGGCTCTGCGCAGCGCAGGCGCAAAGTGGGCCCAAGATAGCTGCCGTTGATGCCCAGCGTCGGCGTCTCGAACTCCTCGAAGAAGCGAGTCAGACCGTTCCGGGCCTGCAGACTGAAACGCCGGGTGCCTTCCTGCAGCGTACCTTCCAGCAACTCAGGAATGCGCAGTGGATTGACGCCGGTCGGACCGGGCGAAATAGCGATCGTGGGGAACTGGGTGCCCCCCACTCTCTGCTCAGGTGGCAGAGGCTCCGGCGCACGGGGGCGCAACCAGGCATAGCCTGCGGCGGTCATGAAACCGAGGGAGCCCAGCCATTTCAATACCTGGCGTCTGTTCATCAGAATCTTCTCGACTGTAGTCAATACACCATTGCACTTATTGCTGCGTGACGCTTCAAAGCTGCACTATGCGACCGCCCGCCGCCTCGGCATCTTCCGGGTCATGGGTAACCATGAGCGTCGGCAACCCCGCCCGCTGCAGGGTGCTGAAGACCAGGGCACGGACATCCCGGCGCAAGCTGGCGTCCAGTCGCGAGAATGGCTCGTCCAGCAGCACGGCATGGGGCTCCGACAGGAGCAGACGCTGCAGTGCCACGCGGGACTTCTGCCCGCCCGAGAGTGTATCGGGATCACGAGCGGCATAGCCTTCCAGCCCCACGGCGACCAGCGCGGCCTGCACGCGGGCGTCCTTGTCCTGCTTCCCTGCCGGCAGCGCAAAGCGCAGATTGCCGCCGACAGACAGATGAGGAAACAGCAGAGGGTCCTGAAACAACAGGCCGATGCGGCGCTGCTCGGCTGGCAGTGCCAGCACGTTGCGGCCATCCAGCAGCACCGTGCCCGAAGCTCTGAAGGCCGGGGCCAGAAACCCCGCCAGCCAGGCCAGCAGGCTGGACTTTCCAGCGCCAGAGGGGCCCATCACCGTCACGATCTCGCCCCCACATACATCGGCGTCCAGCGCCAGCAACAGGGTGCCGCGCAGGCTCAGCCGCACGTCCTGCAGCTGCAGGCGGTGGCTGGTGGCGTTGGTCTGCTGCTCTGTCATTGCTGGTCCCTCATGCCATTGCGATGACGCCACACCACGCGCGGCACATACAGCGCCAGCACGAACCCCAACATCGGCAGCAGAGCCTGCAACAGCGCCCAGACGGCGATGATGCTGCGGTTGCCGCCAGAGGCCAGAGCCACCGCCTCGCTGGTGATCGTCGGCACCCTGCCCGCGCCGGGCAGTTGCGTGGCGAGATACTGCCCGACACTGACAGCGATGCCAACTGCGGCGGCCGTCAGGCAGGGCCCAAGGAGCAGCGGCAGGCGGATACGCCAGAAGCTGCGCCAGGGCGACGCGCCCAGTGTGGAGGCCAGCTGCGTCCAGCGCGGGTCCAGACGCCGGTAGGCCTCGGACAGCGCCAGAAACACATAGGGCAACACGAACAGCAGGTGCGCGAACAGCACCAGGCGCCAGTCAGGCACCCAACGCAGGAACTCCGTGGCCACAATCAAGCCGAACAGGAAGGCAATCTGCGGAATCAGCAGCGGCACGTACAGCAGCCAGAGGGCCGGGCTGACCTTCCGCCCGTCGCGCTGTTCGCCCTCAAGCACCGCCACCGCCAGCACGAGGGCGATGGCGGTCGAGGCCGCCGCAATGCCCAGCGTGTTGCCCAGAGGGCCGCTCAACTCGGGAAGCGTGCGGGACCAGGTCTGCAGCGTCCAGGCCCTCGGAAGATTGTCGGGAAAGCGCCAGAAGCCCGCGAAGGAATTCATCACCAGCGCCACCAGCCCCCCCAGAGCCAGGCCAGCAGCCAGCCAGACGCCGAAGGTGCCACCCACACGCACCACGGACTCGCCCCGCCGCCGCCCCGCCGCCTGCCAGCGTCGGCCGAGCACGGCCGCCAGTGCCTCCAGACCCCGCCATAGCAGCATGGCGAACGCCGTCGCGCCCAGCTGCAGCAGAGCACCGGCGGCGGCCTGAAAGCGCCAGGCAAGGTCGGGGTCGGAGAACCACTGCAACACCGCGACACTCAGCGTAGGAGGCAGCGTCGGGCCCAGAATCATCGAAACCTCCACCGTTGCACTGGCGAAGGCAATCACGGCATACACCGGCAGTCGCACCAGCGGATACAGAGCAGGCAGCACGGTGAGCAGCCACGCCACAGCCGGGCTGTAGCCCAGAGAACGGGCCATGGCCACACGCCGCTGCGGGTCACACTGCGGCAGCGCCGCAAGCGCCATAAGCAGCAGAAAGGGAATCTCCTTGATGAGCAAGCCCAGCATCAGACTCAGCCCCCAGGGGTCGTTGACGATGAGAGCGTCGGGCGGGCGGGTCCACCCTGTCAGCTCTGGCGAGACGAGTCGTGACAACAAACCGGCGGGGGCAATCAGAAAGGCCAGCCCAAAGGCAGCGGCGGCATGGGGAATGGCCAGCAGAGGGGCGACGAGCCGCCGGATCCAGCGCTCCAGCCCCGACCCGGAGATACCGGCCAGAAACATCATCACGATGCTCAGTGCCAGCAGGGGCGTCAGCACGCCCGCCTGCAGGCTGACCAGTATGCTGTCGCTCAGCCCCGGGCTGGCAAACAGTGCCTGCCAGTGCTGCAGCGTCAAAGCGTTGCCACCCAGCACCGGCAGATAGCCGAAGGCCGGCAGCACAGTCAGCCCGACACCCAGCCCCACAGGCAACGTCAGCAACGCAATGACCAGCCAGGGCGCGGCACGCAGCAACACCTCAGCGCGCTCCGTAACGCGCCAGCCAGGCCTGTTCCAGCGCTTCCATCCAGGTTGGATGGGGCTCGCGCAGCGACACGCCCAGCGCCTCGGGAGGCAGGGTGGCAACGCCGGGGTCGATGCGCGCGAAGCGCTCGCGGTCTTCCGGGTTAAGCGCCGCCATGCTCAGTACCGTGGTGCTGCCCATGACCTCGGGCGCATAAGCTTGCGCCTGGGCCTCGGGCGAAAGCAGATAATTGGCTGCCACCATGGCCCCGGCCTTTGCGGGCGCATTGAAAGGGATGGCGAGGAAGCTGACATTGCCGATACTGCCGCCACTGGGAACATACGTACGCACGGAAGGCGGCAGTTCGCCGGCCAGAATACCCGCACTCGCCTCAGCTGGACTGAACGAGAACGCCAGCACAATCTCACCGTCCCCCAGCATGCGCCGCAGCTCGCCGCCATTGCCGGGAAAGCTGCGGCCGCTGCGCAGCAACGTGGGATGCAGCGCGTCCAGGAACGCCCACAGCGGGGCGCTGATCTCGTCAAACCGCGCCGGGTCCACTGGCTTGTAGAGGGCAGTGCTATCGCCCGCCAGCTCCAGCAGCGCCTGCTTCAGAAAGGTGGACCCAAGGAAGTCGGGCGGCCGCGGGTACGTGAATTGTCCCGGGTTGGCCGCACTCCACGCCAGAAGCGACGCCATGGAGCGCGGGGGCTCGGGCAGCAGCGCCGCGTCGTGATAGAACACCAGCCGGGAGCGTGTCCAAGGCGACTCGTAGCCTTCCACTGGAATAGTGAAGTCCTCGCGCATCTCGGGGAAGCGTTCAGCCTCCACCAGCGCGAAATTGGGCAGAGACTCGGCGAAGGGCCCGAACAGCAGGGCGCTGGCCTTGAGTGCGGCGAAATTCTCGCCATTGACCCAGAGCAGATCGGCACTGCCCTGCTCCTGATTGCCTGCCATGCGTTCCGCCACGATGCGGGACACGGATTCGGCCGTGTCGCCAATCTTCACGTGTTGCAGCGTCACCCCGAACTGCGCCTCCAGCTGTTCGCCCGCCCAGACGATGAAGCCATTGATCTGCGGGTCGCCGGCCCAGGCGTGGAAATAGACCGTCTGCCCGCGCGCCTCTGCCTGGACGGCGTCCCAGTCCTGCGGGTCGGGTGTTGCAGCACGCGCAGAACCCGTCAGCAAGGCCAGCATGCTCAGCAGCAGGACGGGCATTCTCATGAGTGCGTGGCCGTCGCAGGGCAAGTGGCAGATTCCTGACCGGCAGTGTCGGCGCCCGAACGAGCCAGGACACTATGGCGTCGGGCGCGACGCTCCCTGTAAAGGCCGTCCAGTACCTTGCCGAGCACCTCTTCATGGAAGCGGTCGCAGCCGATGCACAGGTTCTGATAGGGCTTGCCATCGGGACTGGTGGTGCGGGACGCTTCCAGAAAACGAGCTTCGCTCCAGCCATGGGCCAGCCCCATCTTCTCGGGAGCGCCGGCATTGATGGCCTGAATGGCCGGCTGCGAGGCAATGTGGTCGAGAATCTCGAGCAACGGCTCTTCGGTCAGGCTGCCAAGAGGGTGTGCGGTCTTGAGACAGCAGGGATAGACGTCGCCAGTCGGGTCAATGGACACCTCCGACCCGGCCTGGCCATGGTTCAGAAAGTTCAGTCCGCCAGACCAGGCGTTGCAGAAGTTGTCCGCCAGCGTGGCAGTGGAGAGACCGTTCTGCCAGGCACGGCCGCGGGGCCAGAGCTTGCCGATCCAGGCGTCTTCTGTGGCCCCAAACATGTTGAAGTACGCAGGCCCGGTGCCTTCCTCGAGGCGCCTGGCTGCAAACAGCGCGGAGTTCTGCAGGCCGGCGGCCTGGAACATGGCCAACAGCTTGTCGATGAGTTTCTGGCGTTTGTCGCCTTCCATGCCCACGTGGTAGTCGTCCATGCCGGCGATGGAGACGGTGTTGACCCCCAGGGCCAGCAGTTCGTCGAGAATTTTCGGGGTCAGCAGGTCGCCCGTCGTCTGCACGATGACGCGGACCCCGCCCTGTTCCCGGTATTTGTCACGGATGGCCTGCAGCGTGGGGTAGAGCACTCGCTCGCGCACCGGCTCCGTCAATACATCGCCACCCGACAGGATGATGCGCCCCGCCCGCTCCTGGCCGTCTTCCACATAACTCAGCCGGGCCGGCAGATTGGCGATGATGCGCGGAGCATTGCGCACGGCTTCTGCCACCACGGCTTCGAGCTCGTCCCGCACGTAGGGGCGGAACCGTTCTTCGTAGCAGTGTTTGCAGCGGCGGTGACAATGCCAGCACAACACGTAGTAAATGGACTCCATGACAGCCTCGCTATGGCAAACCTGCTTATTCCAATCCATCCGCTGCATACACGTGCAGCATCAGATCACTGTGTTCGGACCACACTGCCTCTTCGGCAAGCAGAGCCAGACCCTCGTCGCGCTCCGCATCGACCACATCGCGGGCCCCGAATTCGTCGATGTAGAAGCCAATCCTGTCCTGCGCAACGCCCTCATGCAGACGCGCCACCAGCCATTCCTTGAGCTCCTGCGGGGCCGCGCCGGGCTCCCGCCGCATCAGGGCCCGCAGTATCTCCAGTACCGACGCCTCTTCGTCCAGATTGCTGCTGAATACTTCTTCACGCATGACACTTCTCTCCATTCACGCAGACTCCCCGGCAGGGCGTGCCCTGGAGACCTGTTTGTGACTGTTCATGAGCACAGGATACACAAGGACGACGCCCAGGATGATGCCTGCTCCGAGATAAAATTGCAGATCCAGCTCGCGCTGCTCGCCCAGAATCAGAATCGCGAGAATAATTGCATAGAGTGGCTCCATGTTCACCGCCAACGAAGACGCATAGGCCGACAGTTGCCTCAGTGCCACCAGTGAAAGCGCAAAGGGCAGCAGCGTGCAGGCCACGGCCAGCACCAGTATCCAGACCATGTCATTGTTGCCCGGAACTGCCAACAGCTGGTCCTGTGCAGGCAGCAGCGCACCTGCCTCCCAGGGAGTCCACGGCAGACCGAACAGCAGCAGAGACATCACCAGCGCGAATACGCCACCACCCACCATCTCCAGCGCAGTGGCACTCAGGGCATCGGTGCGATGAATGAGGCGCTTGTTCAACGCGGTGAACAGTGCCGCGAGAAAGGCAGACAGGATCGCGACGGCAATGCCTGCATTCATCGTTTCCGGCGTCCCGCCAACAACCAGCGCAACTCCCGGCAGCACCAGCAAACCAAGGAGCAACTCCCGGCGCACGAACGGGCGCCCTGTCACGATCGGCTCAATGAAGCACAGACACACGGGTATCAATGCCATGCAGGTGGCAGCCACTGACGCATTGGCGAGCTTTACTGCCGCATAGAACGTCAGCCAGTGCACTGCAACGATCACGCCGACACCAAGAAAGGCCAGCAGATGCCGGCGTGAAAGACGCAGCACACCGCGCCAGACCCTTGGCAGCAGCAGCAACAGCAGACTCACAAGCACCATCCTCCACAATACGAGTGGCAGAGCAGGCACCGTAATCAGTTTGCCGATAATGGCCGTAAATCCCCAGAGAAAGACGCACAGATGAATCTGCGCCCAGGCAGTGCGTGTGTCGGACATGTTGACCTTGTATCGCGTCGGCCTGCAGGTCGGTAACTGGCAACGCCGCAGGGACGGAAATGTCGGATAGCCTACACCAAAAGGCGCCAGAGGACTGCGCTGGCGTACAATTGTCTCGGCCTTTGGGGCTGACTGGACTCAACACCATGGTGACAGTCGGGCGTCGACATACTCAAAATCTCCCCCTCCCCCTTCTTCAGGGAATTCAGCATCCTGTTCTTTCAAAGCGCGCTCAGAGACATGCTGTGGTGGGTGAATCGCCAAGCAAAAAAAAGGGTCGCTAGAAGCGACCCCGAAACAACCCGGAAATCCGAGTCTAAAACCTGCCAACTCTCAACATGGCCGGGCGCCTGATCAGGCTCCGCGGATGAAGACGTTGCGCTTGATGCCACCACCAAGCAGTCGTGCCGGCCAGTGGAACGAACTGATGAAAGACACCAGAACCGCCGCCGCATAGGGAATCGCCTGAATCAGCATCACGATGCTCCATATCTGCATGTCGGGATTGCTGTATTCACGGGGAATCAGGCTCAACATCAGCACAGCAAGACACAGGCTGATCAGCATCAGCAACTCTTCGCGCACGGCTGTCAGCGCCTGCAGCACTGCTGAGGGGCGCGCGCACTTCGGCGTTCTGACGAAAGGCATGTCGTCCGTGAACAAGCCGCGCAATGTCGCCAGACCTACCGTATGCGACAGAGCCAGACCAGCTACAGCCGCTGCAAACGTCTGACGCAGGTTCGCCTTCACGCGCGAGCGATACAGGTAAACCATCTTCGACAACTTGAATACAAACAGAGAAAGCGGCAGCACAGAGAACATCATCAACGGCGCATCAATCTGTGTCGGCGACAGAATCATCGCAACGCTCCAGGCTATCGCCGCAAGGTTGAAGATCAGATTGAAGCCATCCGCCACCCAGGGCAGCCAGCCAGCCAGGAAGTGGTAGCGCTGGCCATTGGTCAGGCGTGAGTCGCGAGTACTGAACAGATCCCGGGTATGTCGGCGCATAATCTGCATCGCGCCGTAAGCCCAGCGGAAGCGCTGCTTCTTGTAGTCGATGAATGTATCCGGCATCAGGCCTCGGCCGTAGCTGTAAGAAAGATACATGGCTTCGTAGCCTGCTTCGAAAATGCGCAGTCCAAGCTCTGCATCTTCAGTAATGCACCACTCTCCCCAGCCGCCCACTTCCACCAATGCGGCACGACGCACCAGGGTCATGGTGCCGTGCTGGATGATGGCATTACGCTCATTGCGAGTGACCATGCCGATCTCAAAGAAGCCGCGGTACTCGGCAAAGCACATGGACTTGAAGGCATTGTCATCGTGATCGCGGTAATCCTGAGGTGACTGGACTATGGCTATCTTCGGGTTCTCGAAAGCGCCGATCAGATCGCTCAGCCAGTTAGGCTCTACCTGGTAGTCGCTGTCGATGGCAGCAATGATTTCTGCCTGCGGGTCAGTGCGTTCCAGAGCGTAGTTCAGTGCGCCAGCCTTGAAGCCGGACAATGGCGCAACATGGAAGAACTTGAAGCGGGCACCGAGCTTCTCGCAGTGAATCTGTACCGGACGCCAAACAGCT
>CAISYX010000075.1 GCA_903889815.1 uncultured Gammaproteobacteria bacterium | reverse complement strand
GTCGTCCTCGTCGTCCTCGTCGCTATCGTCGCTTTCGTCCACGTCCACACCGTCGTCGTCGACGTGGCCCACGGTGTCGTCGGTGCGGGGAGCCTTGCCGGCAGCGCCCAGCACCACGTTGAGCGCCTGCAGCGCTCGCAGGGCGCCCGTCTTGGCCGTATCTCTGGCTTCCTTGGCCTGCCTCCGCAACTCCAACGATCCTTGCATGTCCGCCACGTGCGCCACAGAGGCTGCGGCATTTTCGGCGTACTCGGCCTCCGTGCGCGCCCGGTTCACCGCCCCCACCACCACCTCTGCGCTGTTGCAGGCGGGCGTAGCCTGGGCCTCCTGGGCGGCCTCCGTGGCCCACGCGCGGGCCTTACCTGCGAACGTGCCCGCGTCCTGCGCCATCGTTGTCGCCGCGATGCGGCAGCTGCGCTTGCTGGCGCCGCCGCCGAAGAATCCGCCTTTCCTCTTCCTGCCTGCTGCCGGTGGCGCGGCGCCGGCGCTCGCCGCGGCCTCGGCACCGGCTTTGGCCATGATGAGGCAACGCACCAGAATATTCGTCGCCGCCTGGTGATCGCGATCAATCGTCCAGCGACAGTTGACATTCTCGCAGGTAAAGAGCTTCTTGCTGCCAACTGAGGTGAGGTAGCCACAACGACCGCAAGTCTTGGACGTATATGGTTCTTCAACGTCAATAACTGTCTTTCCCGGCGCGAAGCGTACCAAGCTCTGCAAGCGCCGCCGAAATCTGAAGAAGGACATACTGGCCATATCCCGGGCAACCTTCGAGTTGATGACCCGGGGGCGGGGGCCCTTTCGCGTCAGCATCTCGCTTGTTTTAAAGCGAGGCAGGACTAGTATATCGGCATCCTTCAGCATCTGCCTGGCGATTTCCGTGTGGGCATTGTCGACGAATGAGCGCAGACCCGCGCGCGCAGCAGCATATCGCCGCGAGCACTTGGCTTCCAGGGATGAAGATTTCATTTTGGTCCGGAGCGTGCGCGTGGCATCCTCTTTGTCCTGCCACAAATGCAATTTGTCGCGGAAGGCCGCCCCGCCGTGCTCGGCGACAGTTCCATTGCTGAAATTCCTCGTGGTGCCGAACACACGGACCCCGGGATCAGTGGAACTCACCCGTTTAGGCTCCCCGCCACGCAACAACGCATCGGCCGCCAAAGTGTAGTGGCCCTGGTCCTCCAGCGGCGTCGGAGGTGTAAACTGTAGTCCCCCGGGTAGCGAATACACTTGCCATTTTTTTGCAACCTTTTTTGTTCTAATAAGTTTCAGCGAAGCGCTTATGTTCGGCTTGTAGGCAAGCTCTGCGTCGTGCCCGCACCCACGTGGCTGCAGTAGTAAAGTGACCTGCGCATCCGCTGGCGGCAACGACAGCGCGCCGCACTGCAGTTTGTGCGCCATTGCTTGGCGAGAGAGACAGGAGGTGCCCCTGTCGTTGTTGAATGATCTACTTTCGATATACACTGGGCTCGGACCACTGCGTGCGTGCAGATGTCCAGTAAAACGCTTGCCGGTGCGCCAGTTGTACTTGGCCTTCAACGCGGTGAGACTATTGGCCAGGGCGATGGCTGCGCAGTCCACCAGCATGCTGCTCATGCTTGTTAATTCCGGCGTGTTCGTGTACGCCGCGCGCCGCGCCTGCTGTTCCGTTTTCATCGCGGCCTCGATGTCGTGGACATACATGGCGGCGATGGCGCGGACCGCGCTCTTAACCAGGATATCGTTCCAGCCGCGACTCAGCGGTCCACCAGGGATCAGATTAAAAATCGTAACAGCTGTATTGTACACCACTGTTGCCCCATTAGCGATGTCTTCAATAAGCAGTCGATGGTCTCTATCCAGGAACACTGGAAAAGTGCGAGCAAAGAAATTGTCTTTGCCGTAAAAGGCGTTTAAGT
>CAISYX010000074.1 GCA_903889815.1 uncultured Gammaproteobacteria bacterium | reverse complement strand
CTGCACGCCTTCAGCATCAAGACATTCAATCGCGATGACGCCCTCTGGGTAAGTTTCGAAGTGCATCCCCTGCAGCACGATCGTCGGACCATCGTGCGCTGCGAGGCGCCGGTTGTGGACAAACGCATGGTGAAAAGTTCCACCGGCATTGCCGAAAAGCGCTACGTCATCCGCACGCCACTCCAGCATGACGGGCAAATCTGGGAAATCGAACTGACGCTCACCAACCGCGACTCCATGGGCTATCGGATGCTGCTGGGCCGCGAAGCCATGGTGGGCCGTGTTCTGGTGGACCCCGCTGCCGGGTTTCTGGGGGGAGACGTTGCCGACGAGCACCTCGACTCTCACTATGCCGAACACACCCGTGAAAGCTCTGGGCTGCGCATCGGCCTGCTGGCCAGCAACCCGGATCTGCCCAGCAACAAGCGCATCATGGAAGCCGGCGAGGAACGCGGGCACCGCATGTTCTTTTACGACATCAAGCAGTGTTACATGAAGCTGGATGCCGAGACCCCCGAGGTGCATTACCGGGGCGGCCGCATTCTCAACACGCTGGACGCCGTGATTCCCCGCATCCGCCCTGAGCTCACCTTCTACGGCTGTGCACTGGTGCGCCAATTCGAGAGCATCGGCATTTTCTCGCTCAATTCCGCCGAAGCGATCAGCGGCTCACGGGACAAGCTCTACGCGTTGCAGGTATTGCTGCGACATGGCCTGAACATTCCGACCACGGGCTTTGCCGACAGCCCGATTGAAACCGGCGAGCTGATCGACATGGTCAACGGGGCGCCGCTGGTGGTGAAACTGCTGGAAGGCCCGCAAGGGCGCGGTGTAGTGCTGGCGGAAACCCGCAAGGCAGGAGAAAGCCTGATCAACGCCTTCAAGTCATTGCAGGCGAACTTGCTGGTGCAGGAATACATCCAGGAGGCGAACGGCAAGGATCTGCGCCTGTTTGTCGTGGACGGCAAGGTGGTAGCCACCATGCAGCGGCAGACGGCGTCGGGAGATTTTCGCACCAATCCGCGCCGCAGCGTCACCGTGACCACAATCAAGGCCACTGCCGAGGAAAAGCGTCTCGCCACCAAGGCTGCCCGGGTACTGGGGCTGAAAGTAGCCGGCGTGGACGTGATACGTTCGCGCAAAGGCCCTCTTTTGCTGGAGGTCAATTCCGCGCCGCGCATTGAAGACATTGAAGAGGTCACAGGCAAGGATGTGGCCGGAGCCATGATCAGTGCCATCGAGCGGCAACTGGGCTGGAAGCGACCTCTGGCCATGCCGCTGGAAACAAGCAGGCACTTATGAGTCGCTCCCGCATTCGCAAGGCCACCAAGGCAGACATGGACTGGCTCTATGCCACGTTCAAACGCACCATGCAGGAATTCATCGAGAAAACCTGGGGCTGGAACGAACTGTTCCAGCAGCATGGCTTTCTCGAGAATCTGCCACCCGGCAGCTTCGTGATTTTGCGGGACAAGGGCGAAGATGCAGGTGCCTGCAGTATTCTGGAAAAACCCGATCACCTGTGGCTGGAGATGGTAATAGTGGTGCCCGAGCACCAGAAGCGCGGACTGGGCGGGGAACTGGTCCGCCATGCGCAGTTGCTCGCCACACAGAAGCGCAAACCGCTGCGCCTGAGTGTGCTGCGGATCAATCCGGCTCAGCATTTCTACCAGCATCAGGGCTTCACGTCTTACGCGCAAGACGACTGGAGTCTGAAGCTGGAGTGGCGCCCCAGCCTGTAGGAGCGGGCGATCAGTCCATCAAGCTCAGCAGCTCCGCCGTCTTGACCTCCATCAGCGCCGTATCGGCGCGTGACTCGACATTCAGCCTGACCACCGGCTCGGTGTTGGACATGCGCAGATTGAAGCGCCAGTGCTCGAAGCTCATGCTCAGACCATCGGTGAAATCCATCGCACTGGCACTGGACTCATACCTGGCCTGCACTTTCTTGAGCAGCGCTGCCGGATCCTGAATGGTGCGATTGATCTCGCCGCTGGCAGGGAAAGCGGCCATGCGCTCGGACACCAGCTCAGACAAGGTCTTGCCGGTCTTGCAGATCATCTCGGCCACCAGCAGCCAGGGAATCATGCCACTGTCGCAGTAGGCGAAGTCACGGAAGTAATGGTGGGCACTCATCTCGCCACCGTACACGGCGTCTTCCTGGCGCATGCGCTCCTTGATGAAGGCGTGGCCCGTCTTGCACTGGATGGCTTCGCCGCCGAATTGTTTCGCAATCTCGATGGTGTTCCAGGTCAGGCGTGGGTCGTGAATGATCTTTGCACCAGGCACCTTGCGCAGGAAGCTCTCGGCCAGCAGACCGACAATGTAGTAGCCCTCCACAAACCCCGCGTTTTCGTCGAAGAAGAAACAACGGTCAAAGTCACCGTCCCAGGCGATGCCGATGTCAGCCTTGTGGGACAAAATCGCGTCGATGCTGGGCTGACGGTTCTCGATCAGCAGCGGATTGGGCACGCCATTGGGGAAGTGGCCATCGGCCTGGTGATGCACCTTGATGAAATTGAACGGCAGGTGCGGCTCCAGCAGATCCACGACAGCCCCTGCGCCTCCGTTGCCGGCATTGACTACCAGCGTCAGCGGCTTGAGTACCGACACATCGATGTAGCTCAGCAGGTGTTCGACATAGGCGGGTTTGGTGTCCTGCCGTGTCAGGGTGCCCGGTGTGCCGGGTGGCGGGAAGTCCCCTGCCTCGGCGATCGCCTTGATCTCGTTCAGGCCTGTATCTCCACTGATCGGTTTGGAGTCCTCCCGCACCAGCTTCATCCCATTGTAATCCTTCGGGTTATGGCTGGCTGTGACGACGATGCCACCACTGGTCTTCAGGTGCGATGTGGCGAAATAGATTTCCTCGGTGCCGCACTGCCCGATGTTGATCACGTCCACGCCACAGTCCAGCAGGCCCTGCGTCACCGCATTGCACAAGGACTCGCTGGTCAAGCGGATGTCATAGCCCACCACCACGTTTTTCGGCTTCAGCCACAGGGCGTAGGCCCGCCCGATGCGATAGGCGATGTCGTCGTTGAGCTGATCCGGAATGCGACCGCGGATGTCGTAAGGCTTGAAGCAGTGGATGGCAGTTTTCATGTCGGTTCCCGTTCCTGTGGCAAGCACTTATGCCTTGTTCTTGCGGTAGAGGTGCGCGTAGTTGTAATTGGAGGCTTCCATGAAACCTTCAATGCTGCCGCAGTCGAATCGGCGGCCCTTGAACTTGTATGCAAGAACACGACCCATTTCTGCCTGCGTCATCAGCGCGTCGGTAATCTGAATCTCGCCATTGCGGCCCGGCGGCGTGTTGCGCAGGATGTCGAAGATGTCCGGCGTCAGGATGTAGCGGCCGATGATGGCCAGATTGCTTGGCGCCACGGCCGGGTCCGGCTTCTCCACCATTTCCCGCACGCGGTACAGCCCTTCGGCCTCCAGATCGCCGGCAATGACGCCGTACTTGTAAGTCTCGTCCCGCGGAATCTCTTCGATGGCCACGATGCTGCAGCGGTACTTTTCATACAGCCTGACCATCTGCGCCAACACGCCCTCGTCGTCTGTCACACAGTAATCATCGGCGAGTATCACGGCAAAGGGCTCTTCACCGATCAGCGACTCGCCTGTCAGGATCGCGTGGCCAAGGCCCTTCATCTCGATCTGTCGGGTATAGGAGAAGGAGCAGTTGTTGATGATGTGGCGGATATCCTTGAGCGCCCACTCCTTGTCCGTCCCGGCAATCTGATGTTCCAGCTCGTAGCTGATGTCGAAGTGATCCTCCAGCGCGCGCTTGCCCCGTCCTGTGACGATGGCCATGCCGTGAAGCCCGGCAGCCATCGCCTCTTCCACCCCGTACTGAATCAAGGGCTTGTTCACCAGCGGCAACATCTCCTTGGGCATGGATTTGGTGACCGGCAGGAAGCGCGTTCCATAGCCGGCTGCTGGAAACAGGCATTTTCTGATCTTGTCCATGATGTCTTGCGAGTACCTCAGTGAGAATGAATGCGAATTGCGAGAGCGCACGACTGGCGCTCTCTCAGAATTTTTCCACCTTGCGACCGTAAATGTCTTCGAAGCGCACAATGTCGTCTTCGCCCAGATAGCTGCCCGTCTGGACTTCAATCAGCTCGACTGGCGTCGAGGTCAGATTCTGCAGACGATGGGTGCTGCCCAGAGGGATGAAGGTCGACTCGTTGGCGTTAAGCGTGAACACGCGATCGTCGCAGGTCACCGTTGCACTGCCTTTGATCACGATCCAGTGCTCCGCTCTGTGATGGTGCATTTGCAGGGAAAGCGAGCCGCCGGGCTTCACCACAATGTGCTTGACCTGGAATCCGGCGCCGATTGCGAGGGATTCATAACTGCCCCACGGACGATAAACCAGCACATGGTTGACGCTCTCGGTGCGCTTGTTCTGTTCCAGCTGCTGCACGATGCGCTTGACGTCCTGCACTCGGTCGCGGGACGCGACCAGCACGGCATCCGCCGTCTCCACAATCACCGCGTTGTCCAGTCCGACAGCGGCCACAAGGCGTGAATGGGAGTGGATATAGCTGTCGCTGACATCGGCGCACAGGACGTCCCCGGTCAGCACATTGCCGGATGTGTCTTTTTCGGAGGTTTCCCACAGCGCGTTCCAGGCGCCAAGATCGTTCCATCGCGCATCCAGCGGCACCACCACGGCGTCCCGGGTTTTCTCCATGACGGCATAGTCGATTGACTCACTGCGACATGCACTGAAAAGTGGCAGGGACACGCGCTTGAAGTCCACATCTTCTTCTATTGAGGCCACGGCGGTGCGGCAACTGGCCAGGATATCGGGGGCATGCTGCGCCAGCTCCTGCAGGTAACGGCCGGCCTTGAACATGAACATGCCGCTGTTCCAGTAGTAGTCGCCGCTGGCGAGATAGGCCTGAGCCGTTGCCAGATCGGGCTTTTCGACAAAGCGCTGTACTGCATACCCATCGGCGGGCTCTGCCCCGACCTCGGCGCCACGCAGGATATAGCCATAACCCGTCTCCGCAGAGGCCGGCACGATGCCGAAGGTTACCAGCCGTCCGTCGCCTGCCAGTTGTGCGCCGCGCGCGATGGCCCGACAAAGTGCCTCGCTGTCGCGAATGGCATGATCAGCGGGCAACACCAGCAGAATGTCTTCCGCATCGGCCAGCAGGGCAGCCAATGCAACCGCTGGCGCCGTGTTGCGACCAATCGGCTCGAGCAGAATGGTGGCCTGGTGGATGTCAATGTCGCGCAATTGCTGGGCGGTCAGGAAGCGATGATCTTCATTGCAGATCACCATCGGGGCGCCACGGTTTGTGAGTGAGGCCAGGCGCAGCAGCGTGGCCTGGAAGAGAGTGCTGTCAGTGGCGCTCTGGGCGCGCCCGGTGGTCAGGGAAGCAAACTGTTTGGGGTAAAGCTGCCGGGAAACCGGCCACAGGCGCGACCCTACGCCACCTGCCAGCACTACGGGAATGATCATCGTTGCGTCCTGTTTTCCACGCGCTTCGGGCGACTCACCCGGGGCATCGTGGTCTGGTGAATCCGTCCCTTTTGGGGGTGCGTCAGTGTGCCACAAACGCTTCGCAAGTGCCTGCTGCCGCCGTGGAGCGGTGTAAAATTTTATCGATTATTTCCATTTGCCACGATAACATCGCGGCCTTTGAGAAAAGGGGGCGACCGCCCTGACGCTATTTCGATGTCTATCGCTGCGAACACTGACTTTATGAATGGCCATATCCGCAAGAACTCCTACACCCGCGACGAGCTGCTGGAATGTGGCTACGGCCGCATGTTCGGCCCCGGCAATGCCCGGCTTCCAGTAGGCAACATGCTGATGCTGGACCGTATTGTCGAAATCAATGACACCGGTGGCGCGCACGGCAAAGGGGAGATCATCGCGGAGCTGGATATCCACCCGGACCTGTGGTTCTTCGCCTGCCATTTCCCGGAAGACCCCGTCATGCCCGGCTGCCTCGGCCTGGATGCCATGTGGCAACTGGTCGGCTTTTACCTGGGCTGGCGCGGCAATCTCGGCAAAGGGCGCGCGCTGGGTGCCGGGGAAGTCAAATTCAGTGGCGAAATTCTTCCAACCCACCGCAAAGTCGTCTATCAGCTTTCATTGTCGCGTGTGATAGAACGAAAGTTGGTGATGGGTATTGCGGATGGTACAGTGTCCGTCGACGGCAAGGAGATTTACGTTACCAACGGCCTGAAAGTCGGCCTTTTCACGCCCGAAAGCAGGTTTTGATCGCATTCCAGAGTTTTTTTCAGAGGTTTTTATGAGACGCGTTGTTGTCACCGGTATCGGTATCGTTTCTTGTCTTGGTAGCGACAAGCAAACGGTATTGGAATCGCTTCAGCTCGGACGCAGCGGCATCCGCTTTCGGCCTGAATACAAGGAGATGGGCCTGCGCAGCCATATCGCCGGCTGGATAGATCTTGATCTGCCCTCTCTGATCGACCGCAAGATCCTGCGTTTCATGGGCGATGCTGCGGCATTCGGCTACCTCTCGATGGAACAGGCAATCAAGGATGCCGGCCTGAAGGACGAAGAAGTTTCCAATATCCGCACCGGTATCATCATGGGTGCCGGAGGCTCCTCCTCCGCCGACCAGGTGGAAGCGGCTGACATTCTGCGAACGCAAGGCGTGCGCAAGATTGGTCCTTATCGCGTGACGCGAACGATGGGCAGCACGGTTTCCGCATGCCTGGCGACCCCGTTCAAGATCAAGGGTGTCAACTACTCAATTTCTTCCGCTTGCGCCACGAGCGCGCATTGCATCGGCAACGCGGTGGAACTGATTCAACTGAACAAGCAGGACATGATCTTCGCAGGCGGCGGCGAAGCGGAACACTGGTCCCTGACCAACATGTTTGACGCCATGGGCGCGCTGTCCACCAAATACAACGATACACCTGACAAGGCCTCACGCGCCTTCGACCGGGACCGAGACGGCTTCGTGATTGCAGGCGGAGGTGCCGTTCTGGTCATTGAAGCGCTTGATCACGCCATCAAGCGGGGCGCAAAGATTTATGCCGAGATTACCGGCTATGGCGCCACTTCGGATGGCTATGACATGGTCGCGCCCTGCGGCGAAGGCGGCGTGCGTGCGATGAACATGGCCTGCGCCACGGCCAGCGGCCCGATCGACTACATCAATATGCACGGCACCAGCACGCCAGCAGGCGATGTCTCGGAACTGCGCGCCATCCGCGAAGCTTTCGGTGAACAGCGCCCGCTTATCAACTCCACCAAATCGCTCAGCGGACACTCTCTTGGCGCTGCCGGCGCTCAGGAAGCCATCTACAGCCTGCTGATGATGGAGAACAACTTCGTCTGCGCTGCCGCGAACATCGAGAATCTTGATCCAGAAGCAGAAGGCCTCAACATCCCCCTGCAGCGCGTGGACAACGTCAAGCTGGACAGGGTCCTGTCCAACAGTTTCGGGTTCGGCGGCACCAATGCCAGCCTGGTGTTCGAGCGTTACGATCAATAGTCAGCCATCAGGCTTGTCGAAAATGAGTTCTTTGAACGTAGTAGGTACTGACAGACGACACTCACACAGCAGTATCCTCGCCCTGTGGTTTCTGCTGTGCATTCCCTGCGTCTTTCTCTGCTCAACCACACTTCAGGCGCAGGCTCTGCCCGGTGCGGGCCGCGGCCTGTTGTCGGCGCCGGCATTCCTCCCCGTCGAAGAAGCCTTCACGTTTTACACCAGCCTGCCTGAGCCCGGCGTCATAGGGGTGCATTGGCAAATTGTGGACGGCCACTATCTCTACAGGGACAAGTTCAGGTTCTTGCTGCGACTGGGCGAAACCGAACATGCGCTTTCGCCACTTCTGCCCCCGAGCAGCGCTCACGAAGATGAGTTCTTTGGGGCGGTAGAGGTGTACTTCTCCGACATGAATGTCCTCCTGCCAGTGCCCGCAGATGCGATTTCCGGCCCCGTCACGCTGATCATGGAGTATCAGGGCTGTGCCTCGGCTGGTCTTTGCTACACGCCACAACGTCGCGCAATAGAAATGGAATTGTAGCGAACGGCGCGCTTGTATCGCCCGCTGCAAACAGCATCAGGCAAAAGTTGTTCTGCTGCGGAATTTATGGTGAAACTCTGGAAACATTCTGAGAAAATGCCGGCATAATTGCCAAACGCGATGCTTCTGTGAGGCTGCATTGCAGGCTGACAACACGCTGACATACCAGGGACTGCTCACGATGGCCACCATACTTGTCCTGCACGGACCCAACCTGAACATGCTGGGCAGCCGAGAACCTTCGGTCTACGGCTCGGAGACCCTGGCCGACATCAATGCCAGACTCAGCTTCCAGTGCATCGAAGCCGGCCACCACCTCCAGCACCTCCAAAGCAATGCCGAATACGAACTGATTGACCGTCTGCACGACGCCCGCAACGAAGGCGTCAACTTCATACTCTTCAACCCTGCAGCATTCACCCATACCAGTATCGCCCTGCGCGATGCCATTCTGGCAGCCGACATTCCGTTTATCGAAGTGCATATCTCCAATGTGCACAAACGCGAGGCATTCCGTCACACCTCCTATTTTTCGGACATTGCCGTGGGAACCATTACCGGACTCGGCTCACAAGGCTACGACCTGGCGCTGCAGGCTGCATTGCGCCACGTAAGAAAACCCTGATTCAACACCTGTCACTGACTGAAAACACCAAGAAGAGAAGCTCACATGGATATTAGAAAAGTCAAAAAATTGATCGAACTGCTGGAATCGTCCGACATCGCGGAGATCGAGATCAAGGAAGGCGAAGAAGCAGTGCGTATCAGCCGAGTCTCCAAGCACGCACCGGCCCCCATTCATACCTATGCGGCTCCCGTGGCCGCGCCAGTCGCTGCAGCGCCTGCGGCTGCCCCGGTGGCCGCCGCGCCTGAAGCAGAGAGCAAGAAGCTGAGCGGCAATGTCATCAAATCTCCCATGGTCGGCACTTTCTACCGCTCGCCTTCTCCCTCTTCTCCGAAATTTGTGGAAGTGGGTCAGCACGTCAAGGTCGGCGATGTCATCTGCATCGTGGAAGCCATGAAAATGATGAACCAGATTGAAGCCGATCATGCCGGCGTCGTCGAAGCCATTCTTGTGGAAGACGGCGAACCGGTTGAGTTCGATCAGCCGCTGGTCACGATTGTCTGATACAGCACTGCCTGACCTGTCTCTCACCTCACTTATAGGTTCGAATTCATGCTTGATAAAGTTCTGATTGCCAATCGCGGCGAAATTGCACTTCGTGTCCTGAGGGCGTGCAAGGAGCTGGGCATCAAGACTGTCGCTGTGCACTCCAGTGCAGACCGTGACTTGATGCACGTCCGCCTCGCCGACGAGTCCGTGTGCATCGGTCCTGCCAGTGCCACCGACAGTTACTTGAACGTTCCTGCCATTATCAGCGCCACGGAAGTGACCGATGCCGTTGCCATCCACCCCGGCTATGGCTTCCTGTCGGAGAATGCCGATTTGGCCGAGCAGGTCGAAAAAAGCGGCTTCATCTTCATCGGCCCGCGCCCCGACACCATTCGCCTGATGGGTGACAAGGTATCTGCCATCAAGGTGATGCGTGAAGCCGGCGTCCCCACCGTGCCTGGTTCCGATGGCCCTATCGATGACAACAAGGATCGCACATTGGCGATTGCCCGCCAGATTGGGTACCCCGTGATCATCAAGGCTGCCGCCGGCGGCGGCGGACGCGGCATGCGTGTCGTGCACAGTGAAGCAGCACTTCTCAAAGCCATCTACGTCACTCAGTCGGAAGCCAAAGCGTTCTTTGGCAGTGGCGTGGTGTACCTGGAAAAGTTTCTGGAGAACCCGCGCCACGTCGAAATCCAGGTGCTGGCGGACGGTCAGGGCAATGCCATTCATCTGGGGGATCGCGACTGCTCCATGCAGCGGCGCCACCAGAAAGTGCTGGAAGAAGCCCCCGCGCCCGGCATACCTGCCCACATCCGTCAGCAAGTCGCTGAGACCTGTGTACGCGCCTGCGAGAAAATGAACTATCGAGGCGCCGGAACGCTCGAGTTTCTGTACCAGGATGAACAATTCTATTTCATTGAAATGAATACCCGCGTGCAGGTTGAACATCCCGTAACCGAGATGGTCACAGGCATCGACATCGTGAAGGAACAACTCAAGATCGCCAGTGGCGAAAAACTTTCCATCAAGCAGTCCGATGTAAAGATCAAGGGCCACGCCTTCGAATGCCGCATCAACGCCGAAGACCCGGTTACTTTCCTGCCCTGCCCCGGCAAGATCAATCTGTTCCATGCTCCGGGTGGCAATGGCATCCGTGTCGACTCGCACATTTACAGCGGCTACACGGTGCCCCCGTACTATGATTCCCTGATCGCCAAGCTGATCACTTACGGTGAAGATCGTGCCGGCGCTCTGGCACGGATGAGCAATGCGCTGGACGAGTTGCTGATCGATGGCATCCGCACCAATACAGCACTGCACAAGGACATCATTCGCGATGCGGAGTTTCAGAAAGGCGGGGTCAACATCCACTATCTGGAAAGCAAGCTGATTGGCCACCACAAGATGCCGGCGAAATAATGCCCTGGCAGCAATTGCAGGTGCGAGTATCGGAAACTGGTGCCACCGTTGTGGAGGACCTGCTTTCCGAACTCGGCGCCGTCTCTGTCACCTTGCAGGACGGCGAAGACCAGCCAGTGTTTCAGATCGATCCGGGCACCACGCCGATCTGGCGCACCACAGAAGTCACTGGTCTGTTCGAGTGTGATACTGATATGGAAGCCGTCGCCGCCTCCCTGCGCGAGCACGGCCGCATCGACCCGGACGAACCCATCATGGTGGAGTTTGTGGAAGACGCGGACTGGGAGCGTGTCTGCATGCAGGACTTCAAGCCCATGCAGTTCGGCGAACGCGTCTGGATCTGCCCCAGCTGGGAGGAGCCGCCGGCGCCTGACGCCGTCAATATCCTGCTGGATCCCGGGCTGGCGTTTGGCACCGGTACGCATCCGACCACTGCACTCTGTCTGGAATGGCTGGACGCTCAGTCGCTCCAGGACAAACTCGTGATCGACTATGGCTGCGGCTCCGGCATTCTCGCCATTGCGGCTGTATTGCTGGGCGCAAGCCGTGTGATCGCCATCGACAATGACCCGCAAGCCATCCTGGCCTCGGAGAGCAATCGCACGCTGAACGGCATCACCGCCAGTCAGATGTCAGTCCATCTGCCGGGCGTGACTGAGCATCCACAGGCAGACGTACTGGTGGCCAATATTCTTTCCGGTCCGCTGGAGCAACTGACTCCCGTCATCGCTGCACTTGTAAAGCCAGGGGGCCGCCTTATTCTGTCTGGCGTGCTGTCATTGCAGACGACGTCGCTGATGGACAGCTATCATCCCTATTTCGACATGTTGCCGCCGGTCATGCGGGACGAATGGGTGCGGGTCGAGGGCATTCGCCGCTGACCGTTTTTGAACAATCCACCTTGTAAGAATATTGTTGTGCAAGAAGCTTATGGCCCTGTTCATCACGCAATGTCCGCACTGCCAAACCACGTTCCGCACCAGCGTTTCCCAGCTGCAGTCTGCAGACGGAATGGTACGATGTGGCGCCTGCCTGAAAGTATTCGTCGCTGATGACAACCTGATCCCGTCTGCAGACCTTCAGACCATGGAGAAACCCCTGCCTGTTGGACAGGACGAGGGTGATGAGCTCGCTGAAACTGCGTCTGAGATACCAGAAGTGCCGGATCCTGTCTTCACTCTCGCGACCGCTGACGCCAACGTCGAAGACAGTGAACCACTCTTCAGTGAAACAGGTCCGCACTGGGAAATCATCGATGAGACCACTGGTCAGGGTCAGCGCGTCGAAGCCCCTGCTACTGTAAAGCCCCTGCAAGGGTTCAGCGCACTGGACGACGATTTCAGAATGCTCCCTGGCCCTGGCATTTCTGCAGACGGACCCGCCATGCACAGGGAACACCTCGAGGCCATTGCCCGGGCCGGCGATGCTCTGGAAATTGACTGGCATGAGACTCAGGGGAAACGTCAGCGCTCAGCCTGGTGGAGTGTTTCAGCATTCCTGCTGCTTGCTGCTCTGGCCGGTCAGATGGTGAGTTCGCAGTGGTACGAACTGGGTCAGAATTACGCCCTGCGCCCCTGGCTTGAGCGCATCTGCGATACCCTTCCTTGTACATTGTCACCGATGGCTGACTTGCGGGCTCTGCGCAGCGACAGCCTCGTCGTCCGCAGTCATGCAGAAATTGCCAACGCACTCAACGTGACGCTGATTTTTCGCAACGAATCTGCATTCGAGCAGGTTCTGCCTGTCCTGAACCTGCACTTCATGAATGCAGACAATGCGCTGATCGCAGCGCGCCAGTTCACTCCCGACGAATATCTGCCCGACACATTGGCAGACATGGCTGTGCTCCCCGCAGGCGCGCCGGTGCAGGTGTCTTTCGACATTATTGATCCTGGCATCGAGGCGATAAATTATGAAGTCAGTTTCGGCCCACAGGTACCCCGTTGACAGCGGATCAGGGACGCGCCCGGCCCGGAAGCTGAACCCTGCACAATAAATTGCACCCTATTTTGGCCTTTCCGAAGTACCAGCTGCTCGCTATTATCATCGCAACACAAGCTTGAGGTTGGCGACAGTTCGACCTCCCTGAACGATACCAGAGTCCTCTTTTCCGTGATCAGAATCGGTCGACATTCACTCAAGCAGCGCACGATACTGGCCCCCATGGCGGGCGTCACAGATCAGCCTTTCAGAGACCTGTGCGTCAGCATGGGTGCCGGACTGGCGGTGTCGGAGATGCTGACCTGCAAGCTTGAGCTGTGGTCCAGCGACAAGTCCCGAACCCGGCTCGCCCACTCCCGCCACGGCGGCCTTCATTCTGTCCAGATTGCCGGCGCGGATCCGGCGCTGATGGCTGAGGCTGCCCGGCAACATGTCGACCTTGGGGCTGACATCATCGACATCAACATGGGCTGCCCAGCCAAGAAAGTATTGAAGAGGGCTGCAGGCTCCGCCTTGTTGAAAGACACCACACTGGTCGCTGACATTCTCAAAGCCGTCGTGGGTGCCGTTCAAGTGCCTGTCACCCTGAAGATTCGCACCGGCTGGTGTCCGCAGTCGCGCAACGGCGTTGAGGTTGCCCGCATTGCACAGGACAGTGGCGTGCAGATGCTGACCGTTCACGGACGCACGCGTGCATGCCGCTTCGTGGGTTCCGTGGAATACGACACCATCCGTGACATCAAGTCTGCCGTCACCATCCCGGTCATTGCAAACGGCGACATTTGCAATGCTCGCAGCGCGCGTGACGTCATGCAGTACACTGGCGCAGACGGTGTCATGATTGGCCGGGCAGCCCAGGGCAATCCCTGGATCTTCTCCCAGATCAATCACTATCTCGCTACCGGTGAAGAGCTGCCCGACCTGTCGCCCAAAGACAGGCGCAACGCGCTTCTCATGCACATGTCACAAGTCTACGCACTGTACGGCGAATTCAAGGGAGTGTTGTTTGCACGCAAGCACGTGGGGTGGACTACAGGTCAACTGCCCGATGCCGGCAATTTCTGGAAAAGCTTCAATCAACTGAACACCCCTGCGTTGCAACTGAACGCCGTCGAGAATTTCTTCGACTCGCTGCTCAACTACAAGGAAGTTACAGTATGACTATTCGCGAAGAACTCAATCCACGAGGAAACTTTCAGCCCTCCAAAATGGGAGCTATTGCCGAGACTGAGTCAACGTCGACGTTGCGCAAGGAAGTCGAGCGTTCAATGGATCAATACTTTGCCCACCTCGGGGAAGCATCTGTCACGAATCTGTATGACCTGGTACTCAATGAGGTCGAAGGCCCTCTTCTGGAGGCGGTCTTGAAACACACAGGAAGCAACCAGAGCAAGGCCTCTATCATGCTTGGTTTGAACCGTGGTACCCTGCGCAAGAAGCTGAAACAACACGGAATGTTGTAACCAGAGCCTGGTCAGCGCTAAATTTCCGACAGGGTTGAACGCACGGATTCTCCGATCCTGTCCACTAAAAGACAGACCTTCCCTACTATGCCCACAGCCAATACTGCCGTCGTTCGGCGCGCCCTCATCAGCGTGTCGGACAAATCCGGCGTTGTGTCATTTGCCAAATCTCTGCACAGCGCCGGCATCGAAATTCTCTCTACAGGAGGCACGTACAAGCTTCTGCAGGCAGAGCAAATCCCTGCCATCGAGATCGCCGACTACACCGGCTTCCCCGAAATGATGGACGGCAGAGTCAAGACTCTGCATCCAAAGGTTCACGGTGGCATTCTCGCGCGGCGCGACATTGATCAGGCAGTGCTGCGGGAACATGGCATACCGACCATAGACCTGGTGGTTGTAAATCTTTACCCGTTCGAGGCCACAGTTGCCAGACCGGGCTGTGATCTTTCGACTGCCATCGAGAACATCGACATTGGCGGCCCCACCATGTTGCGTGCCGCTGCCAAGAATCATGCATGGGTAGGCGTCGTCGTGAACCCATCCGACTACGAGCGTGTCATCGCGGAGCTTCGCGACAACGCAGGGGCGCTGAGTGATGCCACGCGCTTCGATCTTGCGGTGCGCACCTATGAACATACCGCAGCGTACGACGCGGCCATTGCCAATTATCTTGGCCGCCTGGTGCCCGCACGTTCTGCCGAAGAGACCGTGCCTGCCGCCTTCCCCCGCACCTACTCGACACAGTTCATCAAGAGTCAGGACATGCGTTACGGCGAGAATCCACACCAGAAGGCGGCTTTCTATGTCGAGAAGCACCCACAGGAGGCCAGCATCAGCACCTCCGTGCAGTTGCAGGGCAAGGAATTGTCCTACAACAACATTGCCGACACGGATGCCGCCCTGGAATGTGTGAAGTCCTTTGCAGAGCCCGCCTGCGTCATCGTCAAGCATGCCAATCCCTGTGGCGTGGCCATTGCTGACAGCATCACCCGGGCTTACGAACTGGCATTCCAGACTGACCCGACATCCGCCTTCGGGGGCATCATCGCCTTCAACAGAGAGCTGGACGCCGCCACGGCGCAGGCAATCATCTCCCGCCAGTTCACGGAGGTGATCATCGCTCCGAGCGTGGCAGCGGAAGCACTGCAGGTACTTGCCGCAAAACAGAATGTGCGGGTTCTGCGCTGCGGTCAGTGGGCCGCGCAACCCGGGCCGGCGCTGGACTACAAGCGCGTCAACGGCGGCCTGCTGGTGCAGGACCGCGACATTCACCAGATCAGCGCCGACGATCTCAAGGTGGTCACACGCCGCAAACCTGCACCGCAGGAAATCGCGGACCTGTTGTTTGCCTGGAAGGTAGCGACCTTCGTCAAGTCCAATGCCATCGTTTACTGCCGCAACAACCAGACCATCGGCATCGGAGCGGGTCAGATGAGCCGCGTGTACAGTGCGCGCATCGCCGGCATCAAGGCGGCTGATGAAGGGCTGGAAGTGGCGGGTTCGGTCATGGCACCCGATGCCTTCTTCCCCTTCCGTGACGGCATCGATGCCGCTGCCGCTGCCGGCATTCGTGCCGTGATACAGCCCGGTGGCTCCATGCGCGACGAAGAAGTGATAGCAGCAGCAGATGAAGCGGACATGGCCATGGTCTTCACGG
>CAISYX010000073.1 GCA_903889815.1 uncultured Gammaproteobacteria bacterium | reverse complement strand
CCGGCACAGACTGGCGGCAAGTATTTTGCCGACCTTTATGTTCTTGCCCGTGAGCGACTTGCAGAATGCGGTGTAATCTCTGTCAGTGGAGGCGGGTTGTGCACCTTCTGCGATGCGGAACACTACTACTCGTATCGACGCAACAGCCGAACCGGCCGCTTCGCCAGCCTCATTGGACTTGCGCCAGATCAAGGCTGATGCACTTCCTGCTTGAATTCCTCCCCAATGCCCGCATTGAAGAGCATATTGAAACGCGCGACTGAAGACCTCTGTCGCGGCAATGCCACGACTTCCGGGAACGCGAGTTCCCAAGGGGACACAAGATGCGCATGGATCAACTGACCAGCAAGCTTCAGGCGGCCTTGTCGGACGCTCAATCGCTCGCTGTGGGCAATGACAATAATTTCATCGAACCGGTTCACCTCGTTCTGGCCCTGCTGGACCAGAAGGGCGGGTCTGTGCGGCAACTGCTTTCGCAAACAGGTTTCACGATCACGGACCTGCGCGCGGGATTGCAGCAGATCATGGAGCGCCTGCCCAAGGTGCAGGGCAATGGCGGCGATGTTGTACCGTCCAATGAACTTGGCCGCCTGTTCAATATGGCCGACAAGCAGGCGCAAAAGAAAGGCGACAAGTTCATCGCCAGCGAAGCTGTGATCCTGGCGGCAATGAGTGACAAGGGCGAACTCGGAAAATTGCTCAACTCATATGGTGTCAGCGAAAAGGCTCTGGAAAATGCCATCGGCAACCTGCGTGGCGGTGAAAAAGTCAGTGATGCTGGCGCCGAGGAATCCAGACAGGCGTTGATGCGTTTCTGCGTTGATCTCACCGAACGTGCGGAGAAGGGCGAACTCGACCCGGTGATAGGGCGGGACAGCGAGATTCGCCGCACCATTCAGGTATTGCAGCGCCGCACCAAGAACAATCCCGTTCTGATCGGCGAGCCGGGCGTAGGCAAGACCGCCATTCTGGAAGGGCTGGCCCAGCGCATCGTCAATGGTGAGGTGCCAGAGGGGTTGAAGAACAAGAAGATCCTGTCGCTCGACATGGGATCATTGATTGCCGGCGCGAAGTTTCGTGGCGAATTCGAGGAGCGCCTGAAAGGCGTACTCAACGAGCTAGCGAAGCAGGAAGGTTCCGTCATCTTGTTCATCGACGAGCTGCACACCATGGTGGGAGCTGGCAAAGCAGAAGGGTCCATGGATGCAGGCAACATGCTGAAGCCGGCACTTGCTCGTGGCGAGTTGCACTGCGTGGGCGCTACGACCTTGGATGAATACCGCAAATACATCGAAAAGGATGCAGCACTTGAGCGGCGCTTTCAGAAAGTGCTGGTGGATGAGCCCAGTCAGGAGGACACCATTGCCATTCTTCGCGGGCTGAAAGAGCGTTACGAAGTGCATCATGGCGTGCAGATCTCTGATGGCGCCATTATCGCGGCAGCGCGGCTGTCCACCCGCTACATCCCGGATCGCCAGCTGCCCGACAAGGCCATCGACCTGATCGACGAAGCGGCTAGTCTTATCCGCATGGAAATCGATTCCAAGCCGGAAGATATGGATCGTCTGGAGCGACGTCTGATCCAGCTGAAAATCGAGCGCGAGGCGCTCAAGAAGGAAGAGGACGAGGCTTCCCGCAAGCGTCTGGAGAAACTCGCTGAAGAGATTCGCAAGCTGGAGTCGGAGTATGGAGATCTGGAGGAGATCTGGAAATCCGAGAAGGCGTCGGTGCAGGGTGCCCAGTCCATCAAGAGCAATCTGGAGCGCGCACGAAACGAACTGGAACTGGCGCGCCGTGCCGGAGACCTGGCGCGTATGTCGGAACTGCAGTATGGCATTATTCCGAATCTTGAAAAGACACTGGACGCCTCCGCCCAGACGGACATGAAGGACATGCGTTTGCTGCGCAATCGTGTGACCGATGAAGAAATAGCAGAGGTTGTCTCGCGCTGGACAGGCATTCCAGTCGCCAAGATGTTGCAGGGCGACAAGCAGAAGCTCCTGACGATGGAAGACGCACTGCACAAGCGCGTCATCGGCCAGGAAGAGGCAGTGAATGCTGTGGCCAATGCCGTGCGACGCGCAAGGTCGGGTCTCTCAGATCCGAACCGGCCGAATGGCTCCTTTCTGTTCCTCGGACCGACCGGTGTCGGCAAGACGGAATTGTGCAAGGCATTGGCCGAATTCCTCTTTGATACTGAGGATGCAATGGTACGCATCGACATGTCTGAATTCATGGAGCAACACTCGGTGTCACGACTGATAGGAGCTCCGCCTGGCTATGTCGGCTACGAAGAAGGGGGCTACCTGACTGAAGCTGTCCGTCGTCGACCTTACTCGGTATTGTTGCTGGACGAAGTGGAAAAGGCGCACCCCGACGTCTTCAATATCCTGTTGCAGGTGATGGACGATGGCCGCCTGACTGACGGCCATGGCAGAACCGTGGATTTCCGCAATACAGTCATCGTGATGACATCGAATCTCGGCTCCGACCGCATCCAGGAAATGATGAGCGACGGTGCCATGGACGAGCGCGCTTACGAACGTGTGAAGGCTGAGGTACTTTCAGTAGTAGTGCGGCACTTTTCGCCAGAATTCGTGAACCGGATCGACGAGACAGTGGTGTTCCACCCCTTGCAGCAGGCGCAGATTCGCGGCATCGCCGACATTCAGATAGCACTGCTCAACAAGCGGCTTCAGGACAATGATCTGCGCATTGAGGTCAGTGAGCGCGTGCTGGACAAGATTGCGCGCCTTGGCTACGACCCGGTCTATGGCGCCCGTCCTCTGAAGCGTGCGATACAGCACTGGCTTGAGAATCCCTTGGCTCAGCAGGTCATCAAGGGTGACTATGAGGCGGGAGATTGCATCGTGGTGGATGTTCGAGAGGATGTCTTCATCTTCGGCAAGAAGTAGTCGGTTAGGGTCTTCGATTCAGTCTGCAGCCCTTTATTAGCTTGACTTTGAAGCAAATGCTGGGAAAATTGCCCTCGTTTTTGTTTGCATACTGAACTGACCACTTCCTCATCCGGTCTGTCTCAGCTGTCCCCGGCATAAAAGTACCGGGGGCTATGACAATCTTAGGTGTCAAACCACGTCCACCTTAGGCTCCGATACGTTACCGCGTGGAGAGCCGCCAAGAGTCAGGCAACAAGCAACGCAGTGTGCGAGACATTGACGCATGCCTTGCCTGACATATCCCTGAAGCGTAAATCGATCAGCATGTTGCCGCTCACCTGAGCCGGGTGATGGCATTGCCATTGGATGACATTGACCATCGGCTTGCATGCATAACAGTACAGAGGTTATTGAAAAGTGGAACTATTATCCGGAGGTGAGATGCTCATCAGAGCATTGCACGACGAAGGCGTTGATCTGATCTGGGGATATCCCGGCGGTGCCGTGCTGCATATCTATGATGCATTGTTCAAGCAAGACAAGGTGGAACACATTCTGGTACGTCATGAGCAAGCGGCCACTCATGCCGCCGATGGTTACGCCAGAGCAACAGGAAAGCCCGGTGTGGTGCTGGTGACGTCCGGTCCGGGGGCTACCAATGCCATCACCGGTATTGCCACGGCGTACATGGATTCCATTCCCATGATCGTGATTTCCGGGCAGGTGGACAGCTCACTGATTGGCTCCGATGGCTTTCAGGAAACCGACATGGTCGGCATTTCCCGTCCCATCGTGAAGCACAGCTTCATGGTACAGAACCCGCAAGACATACCAATGGTGGTCAAGAAGGCATTTTACATTGCTACCACAGGACGCCCCGGCCCCGTGGTGATCGACATTCCCAAGGATGTCACGGATCCGTCGCGCAAGTTCAAGTACCAGTATCCGGAGTCCGTGAAGCTGCGTTCTTATTCTGTGCCTGGCAAGGGGCATACCGGACAGATCAAGAAAGCTGTAGAGATTCTGCTGGCTGCCAAGCGCCCTGTCATTTACACGGGTGGTGGCGTTGTGCAAGGTGAAGGCAGTGCCTTGCTGACGGAACTGGTGACTTTGCTTGGCTATCCAGTCACCAATACACTCATGGGACTTGGCGCGTATCCCGCATCCGACAACCAGTTTCTCGGTATGCTTGGCATGCATGGAACATATGAAGCCAATATGTCCATGCATTGCAGTGACGTGGTTCTTGGTATTGGCGTGCGCTTTGATGACAGGGTTACAAACTCCATCGCCAAGTTCTGTCCGGGAGCGAAGATTCTTCACGTGGATATCGATCCGGCCGCTATTTCCAAGACTGTTGTCGCCGACGTTCCCATCGTGGGTTCTGTCACCAGTGTTCTGGAAGAAATGCTCGAACTAATCAAGCAGTCGGACACCGATGTGGACCGTGCCGCCATTGATCAGTGGTGGAAGCAGATTGAGGGCTGGCGCGAGAAAGACAGCCTGAAGGTAATACCTGCGCCGGATGATGTCATCAAGCCACAGCAGGTTATTCAGTGTTTGTATGACATAACCGACGGCGATGCCTATGTGTCCTCTGACGTGGGCCAGCACCAGATGTTTGCTGCGCAGTACTACAAGTTCGACAAGCCACGGCGCTGGATCAACTCTGGTGGTCTGGGAACGATGGGCTTCGGCTTCCCGGCGGCCATGGGCGTGCAGATGGCATTCCCGGATGCGGTCTCAGTCTGCGTGACGGGAGAAGGCAGTATTCAAATGAACATTCAGGAACTGGCGACCTGTTTGCAGTATCAATTGCCGGTAAAGATCGTCTGCCTGAACAATCAGGCGCTGGGCATGGTGAAACAGTGGCAAGACATGCAGTATGGTGGCCGCTATTCACACAGCACCTACGCAGAGTCATTGCCAGATTTCATCAAGCTGGTCGAGGCGTATGGTCATGTTGGTGTACGGATTGAAAAATTGTCTGAGCTGAAGCAGAAGATGGCAGAAGCCTTCGCGTTGAAGGATCGTCTGGTGTTCATCGACGTGCTGGTGGATCCGATGGAGCACGTGTATCCAATGGCCATCAAGGGCGGAGCTATGAAGGACATGTATCTGAGCAAGACGGAGAGAACCTGAGATGAGGCACATTATTTCCATGTTGCTGGAGAATGAACCAGGTGCATTGTCACGGGTTGTCGGACTTTTTTCGCAGCGCAATTACAACATCGAGTCGTTGACCGTTGCGCCGACAGACGACCACACGTTGTCGCGTTTGACCATAACTACCATGGGCGATGATCGAAAAATTGAACAGATCACCAAGCACCTGAATAAATTGGTGGATGTAGTGAAGCTGGTGGATCTGACCGAAGGTGCACACATAGAGCGCGAGTTGATGCTGATCAAGGTAAAAGCCACAGGTGCGCAGCGTGACGAGATCAAGCGCACCACGGATATTTTCCGGGGCCAGGTTGTAGATGTCACAAGCACCATCTACAGCATTCAGCTGGTCGGCACGTCCGAGAAACTGGATGGTTTTCTTGCCGCCATTTCAGGCACAACCATTCTTGAAGTGGCCAGAACAGGGGTGTCCGGCATCTCGCGCGGAGAGAAAGTGCTGAGCGTTTGATTCGCGACTTGTCCGGGATGGGAAAAAGAAAAAGGGCCGCAAGGCCCTTTTTCTTTTTCGTGTAAATTGCGAGCGGCCCGACTTAGATGATCTTCTTCATTGCCGTCATGTAGGTGCGCAATTTCTTGCCGACAATTTCGATCGGGTGATTGCGAATACTCTGGTTGACAGCGATTATTTCTGCGTTGTCGACATTGTTGTCTTTCAGATTCAGTCCTTTGCCGATGACATCCAAGTCAATTTTCGCCATGAAGTCCTTGAGCAGAGGAACGCAGGCGTGGGAGAAGAGGTAGCAGCCGTACTCAGCTGTATCCGAAATCACCTTATTCATCTCATAGAGTTTCTTGCGGCCGATCAGATTGGCGATCAGCGGCGTTTCGTGCAGAGACTCGTAATAAGCAGATTCTTCTATAATGCCACTGGCAGTCATGGTTTCGAACGCAAGCTCTACACCTGCTTTCAGCATGGCGGCCATTAGAATGCCATTGTCATAGTATTCCTGTTCGCTGATCGCCATTGAACCAGCTGTGGACTTCTCGAATGCTGTTTCTGCTGTGGCTGCACGCCAGGTCAGCAGCTTGATGTCGTCATTGGCCCAGTCTTCCATCATGCCGCTTGAGAAAGAACCACTGATTATGTCATCCATGTGCTTCTGGTAAAGCGGAGCCATGATTTCCTTGAGCTCTTCTGCCAGAGAGTTTGCCACGATCTTGGCTGGATTGGACAAGCGGTCCATCATGTTTGTGATGCCGCCGTGCTTCAGGCCTTCTGCCACTACTTCCCAGCCATGTTGCATGAGTTTGGATGCGTAGCCTGGTTCGACTCCTTTTTCGACCATCTTGTTGTAGCAGAGGATTGTGCCAGTCTGGAGCATGCCACACAGAATGGTCTGCTCGCCCATCAGGTCTGACTTTACTTCGGCAATAAAGGATGACTGCAGCACCCCTGCGCGATGACCGCCAGTGGCTGCGGCATAGGCCTTGGCGATTTCCAAGCCATCTCCGCGTGGATCATTTTCGGCATGGACGGCGATAAGCGTCGGTACTCCAAAGCCGCGTTTGTATTCTTCGCGGACTTCGGTACCCGGGCACTTGGGGGCCACCATGACGACGGTGAGGTCGGGACGAATTTGCATTCCTTCTTCCACGATGTTGAAGCCATGGGAGTAAGCCAGACAGGCGTTCTTCTTCATCAATGGCATGATTTCTTTGACTACGGAGGTGTGTTGCTTGTCAGGCGTCAGATTCAAAACCAGATCAGCGCTTGGTACCAGTTCTTCATATGTGCCGACGCTGAAGCCGTTCTCCGTGGCGTTTTTCCACGATTGACGCTTCTCTGCAATGGCAGCAGCACGCAAGGTGTAAGAAATGTCGAGCCCACTGTCACGCATATTCAGGCCTTGATTCAGGCCCTGCGCGCCGCAGCCGATAATGACGATTTTCTTGCCGAGCAGTTTGTTCACTCCGTCCGCGAATTCGTTGCGGTCCATGAATCGGCATTTTCCAAGCTCCTGTAATTGAAGGCGCAGGGGCAGTGTATTGAAGTAATTCATGCAAAGTTTCTCCTCAAGATGTTCTTCTTTGGTTCTCAAGGTACTGAAGAGTTCCTTGTGTCCCGGGATTCAGACAGGGCGCATCATAGGTGAGTTTCTTGATTGCGTAAAATGCTATATATGCAACAATGCATTGCAAATTGTGAAACGAATGTGATCTGGAGGCTATGTGGATCTGCGCGAGCTGCAACTCTTTCTTCATTTATGCAATACACTGCACTTCGGAAAGACCAGTCGTGAGCATCATTTGAGCCCGTCCAGTCTCACCAGGGTCATCAAGAAACTGGAAGAAAATGTTGGGCTCCCGCTTTTTGAAAGAGATAGCCGCCTTGTGAAATTGACGCCTGCTGGTTTGCTGTTTCGTGAGTATTCGGCAGAGGCTCTGCAGCGGTGGAGCGATTTGCAGCGGGAATTGCGTCAACGGTCTGACCGATTGGTCGGGACTTTAAGCATTTTCTGCTCGGTCACTGCCAGTTATAGTTTTCTGCATGAACTCCTGGACCAGTTTCGCTCGAGCAATCCAGCCGTAGACATCCAGCTTCGCACTGGCGACACGGCGCTGACAATTCAGCGAGTGCTCGATGATCACGAAGATGTAGGTATCGCCGCGCTCCCGGATGTTTTGCCCGACAAGCTTGTGTTTCGCACTATTAGAGAGTCGCGTCTGGTGTTCATTGCTCCCAAGTCGCAGTCCATACTTCGAGAGCAGCTGAATGGTTATATTCACTCTGGTCTTGAGTTACCTTGGGAGCAGATACCATTGGTGCTTTCTGAAACCGGTCTCGCTAGAGGGCGAGTCGATGACTGGTTCATGAACAAAGGCATTCGCCCACAAGTTTATGCTCAAGTAGCAGGGAATGAAGCAATTGTAAGCATGGTGAGTCTTGGATTCGGAGTTGGCGTTGTTCCTGAGTTGGTAGTAGAAAACAGTCCGATGCGCGCCAGGATTGATGTTCTTTATGTGCAACCGGAGTTGGCGCCTATTTCCATAGGTGTCTGCATTCTGAAGCGCAAATTGAGCAATCCGTTAATCAGAGCATTCTGGGATATGTCCGGGGAACATGCATTGGCATCGCACACCGCTGCTTCCCCCCACGTTTGATGACAAAGTGTATACTCGTGGGCGTTCAGCAAAATCATCCAGCAAGCGCAGTCAGCCAAGAGGAATGACCGGCATTATGCAATCAGAGAGCGACAAGGATCAGGAAGACAGCTTGTTTCCGATCGATGAACATGAAGAGCTGGTTTCAGAAGGTGGCCAGAAAGTCAGGCGCCGAGGGATCTATCTTCTCCCAAATTTATTGACGCTGGGTGCACTATTTGCAGGGTTCTACGCAATAATTGCTGGTATGGCGGGCAATTTCAATGAAGCGGGCTGGGCGATCATGATCGCGGCAGTTCTGGACGGACTTGATGGAAGGGTAGCTCGACTCACAAATACGCAAAGCGCATTTGGTG
>CAISYX010000072.1 GCA_903889815.1 uncultured Gammaproteobacteria bacterium | reverse complement strand
TGAGGCACGCGGCCCCATCCCTCGCGCGGTCTCAGAACGTACCGTTGATCTTCAGCGCCAGTACGCGGCCGGAACCGCCGCACTGATCTTCGATCTCTTCCAGCACGTTGGCGCTGATACGGCCAACGAAACGCTGCCGCTCGCGGCACTGCAGATTGTCCGTGGCATTGCGGATATCCAGGCGGAACGTGGTTTCGCCGAACCCGACATATTCCACGAAGGCCATGACCATCGGGTCGCCGGATGTCAGCTCGATGTCTTCCAGATCGTAACGCTTGATGTTGCCATCAAAGCGGTTGTTCCAGCTCAGGCCGTAGTTCATCTTCCACTGCGGCAGGTCGTGACGGAAACCCATGTCGAGTCGACCGCGCTCATAGTCCGTGAAGCGGCGGGTGATGCCGAGGAAGGGATCCTTGATGTCGGAATCCCGCACGGTGAAGTTCGCAGTCACCAGCAGGTTCGGCATGTCGATCATCTTCATGCGGATGCTGGAACGCAGAATCAATTGCCACATATTGCCAATGCCCATGTTGCCGTTGGCAGAGGCCAGTGCAGTGGGGGTAGAGACATCGATGCGCTCGATCTTGTCGAAGTGGCGCATGAAATTGATGCGGGCACTGACCACACCCACATCATCGGGCAGGCGGTACTGGGCATCAAAATCGGCATTGATGTAGGTTTCCGGTGTCAGGCCCGCATTGCCGGCCTGGGTGCTCGTATCATTGTCGTCATTGTCGCTGGCAGCCACGAAGTCTGCGAAGCTCAGCTGGCGCACATCGTATTCGACCATGCCGCGCAGCTGGAACACAGGGGTCACGTCGAAGCGGTAGTCCAGCTTGGGCTTCCAGAAATCGAAGTCGCGGGAGTTGATGACATCTCCGCTCTGGGACAGTTCCGAGGTCTCATAGACCAGCGAGCTTTCCAGCGACATGCGCGAGTTGATCTGCCAGTTGTGAATGGCGAAAGGTTCGTAGCGAATCTCTTCCACGCGGGTATTGGCGTTCGCCACTTTCTGCGGTACCAGTCCGCCATAGGCGGGTGATGGCACACCCGTGGTGCTCAACGAGCCCAGACGCAGTTTCGAGTCCAGAATCGTCTGTGCACGTTCGAGACCGAACTCGATATCCTGGCCACTGGCCAGCGTGGAGGAGTAAGAGCTGCGCACGATGCGCTCCTGCGCGACGCTGCCACTGTCCAGGAACAGGTTCTTGGTCTCACTGCCATTGGCGTTGACGCGGTAACGCTCGCGCACCGTGCCCTGGTCGCGCTCGTTGGTGATGAACAGCACCTTGAAGCGATCGCCATCGCTGCGCAGCAGTTCATAGTCGCCGCCAATTTCCCAGTTCTGATTCTCGCCCGGGGTGTCTTCGCGTTCGTAGCTGAGTGTATTCGGCGTGACGCGCAGATTGGTGGTGACGCGCTCCAGTTCGGTGTCGGCGTCGTTGATGCCGTACAGCGCATTCAGACGGATGCTGCTGGTGGCTGTCAGGTCATAGCCCAGATTGGTGGTGTACTGATAGGTGGTCTGCTCCCGGATGCGGTCTTCACGAATGATGTCGTTGGGCGTGAAGTTGCCAAGGATGCTGTTTTCCTTGCTGATGTAATGGTCGTAGCGCGGTTCGGCCTGTGCGGCGAACAAGTAGTTCAGCGCGCCAGTCTGGCCACTGACGGACAGGGAGCCGCCTGGCTGTGTCTCGTGGTCGGCATAGCGATCGACGTTGGCTTCGTAGGAGATACTGGTGTTGGACAGTTCTTCAAACAGAACCACGTTGATGATTTGTGCGCCGCCCCGCACATCCAGGGCACCGCCGGTGCCCCGGATCAGCTCGATGCGGTCCACTTGCGAGGCATTGATGCGGGTCAGCATGGCATTGGTATCGTTGTTCTTGCCCGCTGTGCGCTTGCCATTGATCAATACCTGATTGTCTCCGCCACCACCGCCCAGCCCTCGACCTCCAATGCCAGGGTTGCCGCCGCCACGCGGGCCACCGCCACCACCTCCGACACCTGCGCCGCCAGAGGCATTGCCGGCTCCCGGGATGCGATCAACCATGTCTTTGGCAGTGATCGGGGCATACTCAGTGAAATAGTCGGCTGGATAGACGATCGTAGTGTCTTCGCCGGCGGGTGCCTGGGCGTAAGTGGTGCTGGAAATGCTCAGCACGAGGGCAAGTGCCGAAAGCGTTACGAGGGTGCGGTGAGTGTGTCGAGTCATCGTAGAAAGCCCATACGGTTGAAAACCGTTGAGTATATAGAGCATTTCCCGATCAGTTTGTGACTTTTTGTGCTCCGCCCCGTATAGTTTCGCCACAATCACAACATCCTGCCAAAAGGAGAATGCCATGCACAGAATCGTCTTTCTTGTCGCCGCACTGCTGTTTGTCGACGCCGCCACAGTGGCGCAGACGCCCGTTGCCCCGGCGCTTTTCGTACCCGCCACCGACATTGGCAGCGCCCTGCAACGCGCCCTGGCAGAGCGCCCCGGCATGGGGGTCTCGACCATCACCACCACCGACCAGTACCGCATCAATCTGATTACCCGCACCGAGCCGGCCGGCGCCATCGTGCATGTGCCTGGCACGGAACTGCATTTCATCACCGAGGGGGCCGCCACGCTGGTCACGGGAGGCGTTGTCGTGCGTCCGGCCGAGGGCGCCCCGGGCATGATCGAAGGGGGCAAGGCGCAACATGTCCGGAAGGGCGATGCCGTGCTCATTCCGGAGGGAACGCCACACCAGTACACTGCCGTGGAAGGCGCGGTGACCTACCTGGAAGTGCGCTTCAATGTGCCGGTCGTATCACAACCCTGATCGCCATTCCCGCGCCGCGCCCCATTTTTCAATGCGCTGTATTGCATGGATTTTTTATTGGCGTGGGACTTGCTAATCTCTCTCCCCCGAACCACAACACAGGATTCACGAGTCTTCATTCATGGAAATTGTCCGCCCCTCTGCGCCTGCCGCGCGCGTCCCCCTGCCTTTAGTCGGAGGTCTGCTGGTCTCCCTGTTCGCCTTGTCTATGCTGCATGCAGCGGCCGCCTATGCTCAGGAGAGCACTGATTTTGCCATTGGCCGCACCGCCACCACGCCGGAGATTGATGGGGAGGTCGATGCCGGCGAATGGGCCGCCGCCACGCGAGTTGCTCTGGATATCGAGTTCTCGCCCTCGGAGAACATCCCGGCAGGAGTGCGGACGGAGGCACTGATCATGGAAGATGGCGAGACACTCTATGTGGCCTTCATCGCCCAGGATCCCGATCCCTCGCAGATTCGTGCTTTCTACCGTGATCGCGACCAGATCAGTGGCACCGACTACGTAGGCGTTTCGCTGGATACGTTCAACGACGAGGCTCGCAGTTTTGACTTCATCGTCAGTCCGCTGGGGGTGCAGTTCGACGCCACCAACGATGATCTGACCGGCAATGAAGACGATTCCTGGAACGCACTGTGGGACAGCGCGGGCCAGATTACTCAAACCGGCTACATGACCGAGATGGCCATCCCGCTCAAGCAATTGCGCTTTCGCAGCGGCACCGGGCTGAAGACCTGGGGCGTGCGTTTCGTGCGCGATTACCCGCGTGACCGCCGCTATCGATTCTCCAATGTCCCGCAGGACCGCAATATTTCCTGTCTGGTCTGCCAGTACAGCAAGGCATCGGGTCTGGCCGATGTCCAGCCTGGCCGCAATCTGGAGATCATCCCCACGCTGACTGCTTCCGGGCAACGCTCGCGGCCGAACCCGGCAGTGGATGACTGGAGCGACTATGAAACCGATACTGACGCCGGTGCGGACCTGCGCTGGGGCATCAATCAGGACAATTACCTCAATGCCACGCTGAACCCGGATTTCTCGCAGGTGGAGGCGGACAGCGCGCAGCTGGAGATCAACAACACCTTCTCGCTGTTCTTCCCGGAGAAGCGCACGTTCTTCCTTGATGGCGCCAACTATTTCAACAGCAATTTGAACGTGGTGCACACGCGCAACATCGCCGATCCGGACTATGGCGTGAAACTCACCGGACGTGCCGGACGTCACTCCTATGGACTGCTGCAGGCCAGCGATACCCAGACCAGCTTCCTGATTCCCACCAATGATGCATCCTCCGTGGCCTCCCTTGGAGGGACGGGCAGCGATGTGTCGGTGCTGCGCTACCGGCAGGATGTGCTCGACAATTCCAGTATCGGCACGGTGCTCACCCATCGGGAGGGCGGCGACTACAGCAACACGGTGGCCGGTGTGGATGGCCGCTGGCGGCTGACGGGCAGCGATGTCATCAATGTGCAGCTGCTGAGTTCGCAATCGGAATACCCGCTCGCGGTGCAGACGCGTTATCGTCAGGACGACTCGCTGAGCGATCAGACCATGCTGCTGGAATACCGTCACAATGACCGGCGCTGGGACATCTGGGCAGAGTATGTGGATTTCGGCAAAGACTTCCGTGCGGACATGGGCTTCATCAATCGCGTGGACTACACGCGCAGCACCGTGCGTGCAGGGCATACCTGGCGCTATGAGGCCGGCAGCTTCTTCGACCGCATCCGCGTGGCGCTGGACTGGGACAACACCTTCGACCAGGCAGGCCTGGAGCTGGAGGAAGAGTTCGAAGTATTCCTGGAAATGGACGGCCCGCTGCAGTCGCAGATCAACGGACTGTTCGGTGGCAGCAAGACCTACTACAACGGCTTCTATTTCGATGAGCAGTTCAATCAGTTGTCAGTGGCGATGCGACCGAGCAGCGATCTGTACGTTCGCATGCTGGTACGCATCGAAGACATCGTCGACTTCGCCAATACACGACTGGGAGACTCACGGCGCTACACCCCGTCGGTCAATTATCAGTGGGGACGTCACCTGCAGCTGGACCTGAGCCACACGCATCAGACTTTCGACGTGAAGGGCGGGCGCCTGTTTACGGCAGACCTGACGGAGCTGCGCACCACCTGGCAGTTCAACGTGCGCAGTTTTCTGCGTTTCATCGTGCAGCATGGCGACACGGCACGGAACAAGAGTCTGTACATCCGGCCTGTGCAGGCGCGCTCGAAGGAGCTGACGACGCAGTTGCTGTACAGTTACAAGCTGAGTGCGCAGACGCTGTTCTTCCTGGGCTATTCCGATGCGGGGTTCCAGAATGACAGTCTCAATTCCATCGAGACGAGCAGCCGCACGCTGTTCGCCAAATTCAGCTACGCGTGGCAGCCGTGATTTATGGCTGCCCCACGGTCACACCAGCATGTGACCTTGCATCAGCTTGACTGCGGGGTCCGCGCCTGCACAGGAGGATGGCAAGAATCACAGCATTCTTTCGGTGGCGTCGATCGAAGCTGCGAAAGAACGGGGCGCACTTCAAGCTCTCAGCGCAAATCCGGGCGGCGCAGCAGCCGCGCCGGGATCAGTGACAGCAACAGAAGAGCCCCCAGCGTGATGTAGA
>CAISYX010000071.1 GCA_903889815.1 uncultured Gammaproteobacteria bacterium | reverse complement strand
TGCCGAGTTCCAGAAGCGCGGCGTGGAAATCTACAGTGTGTCCACCGACACGCATTTCACGCACAAGGCCTGGCACGACAGCTCCGACACCATCCGCAAAATTCAGTACCCGATGGTGGCTGACCCGACTGGCACACTGAGCCGCAACTTCGAAGTGATGATCGAGGAAGCAGGCCTGGCCGAGCGCGGCACGTTCGTGGTGGACCCGGAAGGTCGCATCCAGATCGTCGAGATCACAGCAGGTGGCATTGGTCGTGATGCGGCTGAGCTGATGCGCAAAGTGAAGGCTGCCCAGTACGTAGCGTCACACCCGGGTGAAGTATGCCCGGCCAAGTGGAAGGAAGGCGAAGCCACGCTGGCACCGTCTCTGGACCTGGTAGGCAAGATCTAAGCGTTTGCAAGAACAAGACTGACTGTGGGAGCGGACTTGTCCGCGAATGACCCTGAGGGGTGAGCAGCGTTCGCGGGCAAGCCCGCTCCCACATCAGAGTCTGCTTGCACATCAGAGTCTGCTTTCACATCAGAGTCTGCTTCCCCATCAGTGTTCGTAGTTGCAGTCATCTCCTCCGTTTTACATTTTTTCGCCAAGGAATTTCGTCATGCTGGAACCCACGCTGAAAAGCCAATTGCAGTCCTACCTCGAGCGCGTCACGCAGCCCTTCGACATCGTCGCCTCGCTGGATGACGGTGCGAAATCCGCAGAGCTCTGGGAGCTGCTGCTGGAGATCGCCGGCCTGACTGACAAGATCAGTCTGCGCAGCGATGGCACGGACAGCCGCGTGCCTTCGTTCACGATCAACCGCAAGCAGGGTGATGTCAGCCTGCGCTTTGCCGGCATTCCGCTTGGCCACGAATTCACGTCGCTGGTGCTGGCCCTGTTGCAGGTCGGCGGTCATCCGCCACGCATCACGGCCGACGTCATCGACCAGATCCGCCATATCGAAGGCGAGTTCCAGTTCGAAACCTACTACTCGCTGTCCTGTCAGAACTGTCCCGACGTGGTGCAGGCACTGAACCTCATGGCGGTGCTCAACCCCGGCATTCACCATGTGGCCATCGACGGCGCGCTGTTTCAGGCAGAAGTCGATGAGCGGCAGGTGATGTCCGTGCCCTCTGTGTATCTCAACGGCAAGCTGTTTGCCTCGGGCCGCATGGGTGTGGAAGAAATTCTGGCGAAGATCGATACCGGTGCCGCATTCCGCGAGGCCGAGAAGATCAGCGCCCGCGAGCCCTTCGACGTGCTGGTGGTGGGCGGGGGCCCGGCCGGCGCGGCAGGCGCCATCTATGCCGCCCGCAAAGGCATCCGCACCGGCGTTGCCGCCGAGCGTTTCGGTGGTCAGGTGCTGGACACCATGGGCATCGAGAATCTTATCTCCGTTGCGGAAACGGAAGGGCCGAAGCTTGCCCGCGCCCTGGAAGAGAATGTCCGCGACTACAAGGTGGACATCATGAATCTGCAGCGTGCCTCGGCACTGCTGCCGGCCGTCGATGCAGGCGGGCTGCACGAGATCCGTTTCGACAGTGGCGCCTCCCTGAAGGCGAAAACGATCATTGTTGCCACCGGCGCGCGCTGGCGTGAACTGAACGTGCCCGGCGAGAAAGAGTACCGCAATCGCGGGGTTGCCTACTGCCCCCACTGCGACGGACCCCTGTTCAAGGGCAAGCGCGTGGCGGTGATCGGCGGGGGCAACTCCGGCGTGGAAGCTGCCATCGATCTGGCCGGCCTCGTGGCACACGTGACCCTGCTGGAATTCGCGGATCAGTTGCGTGCCGATGCGGTGTTGCAGCGCAAGCTGTTCAGCTTGCCGAATGTCACCGTCATCACCAGCGCCCAGACCTCGGAAGTGCTTGGCGATGGCGCGAAGGTCACCGGGATTGCCTACAAGGATCGCGTCTCGGGCGATCCCTGTGTGGTCGCACTTGACGGTGTGTTCGTGCAGATCGGTCTGCTGCCCAACAGTGACTGGCTCAAGGGCACACTGGAACTGTCGCCCCAGGGCGAAGTCATCACCGACAACAAGGGCCGCACCAGTGTGCCAGGTGTGTTTGCAGCGGGGGATGTGACCAACGTGCCCTACAAGCAGATCGTGATCGCCATGGGCGACGGGGCGCGCGCGTCACTGAGCGCCTTCGACCACCTCATTCGTCACTGAAACCCCGGCAGGGTGTGCAGGGCAGTGGGAGCGCTTGAGTGGGAGCGGGCTTGCCCGCGAACAAGTTGCTTAGTGAGCCGGCCACGACCTGTATTGGTGCCAACGAATGGTTCGCGGGCAGGTCCGCTCCCACACATGCCCCCAAGCGCTCCCGCCTGCACTTGCACGCTAATCCTGTGCTGACCTCCGGCAAGTGGATCCATTCCGTGGGCGACTTCCTGCGTGGCGCACCGCATCGTGCGACGTGCAAAGCTGTGCTACCGTTGCCCTTCGCCAGAAAACGAGACCAGGAGTTGGAATGCGTG
>CAISYX010000070.1 GCA_903889815.1 uncultured Gammaproteobacteria bacterium | reverse complement strand
TTGGATGGAAGCCGGGCCGTCTGTTGACGGTAATCTCTGATGGCGAGCTTGCTCTCCCGAACCTCATACGGAATGCCATCGGTGGCGACGGCCAGGTGAAGCATATCCTCGACTGGTGGCACATCTCGATGCGCATTCGACACGTCGAGGCCGCCGTTCAGGGTCTGGTCCAGATACCGGGTTTCACTGGAATTCCGGTGCTGTTCCAGCGCCCCGCGAAAAGTCTCCGCTGGTGCCTGTGGCATGGCAGAGCACGGGTCGCGGAAACATATCTGAAGGGGCTTTTGCACGATTGTACCCGCCTTGCAGAAGAACCACTCGCTGTCCGCACCGCTGCCGCTCGTGTGCAGGCCAGATGCGATACACTGTACACCTATCTCGCTAACAACATGGAATCCCTCGTCGACTATGGCCGACGGTATCGTAACGGGTTGCCCATCTCGTCATCTCGTGCCGAAGGATCAGTCGATGACATTGCCAATGCCCGCATGGGAAAACGCAGAAGGATGCGGTGGTCGCCCAAAGGGGCTCACCGAGTAGCCGTCACAAGGGCCGCCGTCCTTGATGGTCGACTGACCGTCGCAAACAGCAGACGGGCAGCATGACCCCCATGTTTTGTCCGCTCCCCAGCCGCAGCGCTTTCACCCGAAACCGGCCGTACAGTGTGTCGAGAGTACGGCCACGATCGTCGTGGATCGCACGCCGCTTTCCGCAGTCGTCGCAAATTCGACTTGCCGCCAGCACTTCGTCGATCTGATTGCACAGGAGCACTTCCTGCAAGCGCGTCAGGAAATTCTTGGCTTCATCAAGGCGCAAACCGAGGGTCTCAGTTGCCGAATTGTCGGGTGTACGGTCAAGTCTCGCGATTTCGCGCCGCTGAGTACTTCCATCGTCAAAGGTAGTCTCAACGAAAATTTGTACGTCCATAGCAGGCCCCGTCCCGTTACTAAAACCTGACCCTACCACACCAATCACCAAATTTTTCCCACTCCCCCTCGACAATGACCAGTCGCGACAGCCGAGGGATGACACTTCTTGGTTGCGATGATGCTACCACAAGCGAGGCACTGGTCTTCCGCATAGGCGAAGTGGAACCGTGCTTTCTCCGAGCGGACGCATGCTTAGGGATAGAGGACTATGTCCGTTTGGGGATAGGCGTTGATCATGACAATCTAGTGCAGGGTCATGCCACACTCGACCACCTGGTGGATCGACTTTAGTTTGTCGGAATGCGGAACCGCCTTTCGACAGCACGGACCAACAGCATGATGACCCCAATCATGGCCATATAGACACAAGCCGCCGCCAGCATCGGGGTCCAAAGGTCAAAAGTGTTGAAATATATCTGGTTGGCTGCCGCCATCACCTCCATCACCGTCACCAGGCTGGCGACAGATGTGCCCTTGAGAATAAACACCAGCTCGTTGCCATAGTTTCGTATGCCTGCACGCAGGGCGTTCGGCACCTTTACGAACCGGAATACTTGGCGCGGTGACAGGCCCAAGGCCAGACCCGCCTCTACCTGTCCCGCTGGCACGGCACGCAGCGCGCCTGCGATGACTTCCGTCAGATAGCCCGCCGAGTTCAGAGACAGCGCCACGATCGCACAAGGAATGGGATCGCGGAATAGATTCCATGCCCAAGTATGGCGGATCAGCGCAATCTCTGGTGCGCCATAGTAGATCATGAAAAGCAACGCCAGCAGCGGAGTTCCCCGAAAGACGAAAACGAAAACAGCAGCAAGTGAACGGGGCACCGCGTGGGAAGCGTTTCGCGCCAATGCCACCGGAAAGGCAATCACGAAGCCGCATACGACGGTGGCAATCGTTAGCCAGGCAGTCGTCCATGCCCCTTCGGCCAACAGCGGCCAGTATACCGAAAAAGTTTCCCACCTCATCGCGACGTCCTTCCCATGTGACGGAACAACTGCCGTTGGCCAAAGGACTGAAGGAGCATCGAGACCCCCGAGATGACCAGATAGACTGCTATTACTGAACCATAGAAGACAAAGTAGTGTTTGGTGTTCTGTCCGGCCGTTGCTGCGGCGCGGATGAAATCTTCGACTTGGATGGCGCTGACCAGAGGAGTGATCTTGATCACGACCATCCACAGGTTGGTAAGCCCCGGCCAGGCGTGGCGCACGGCGAGGGGCAGTGTGATCTTTCGCCTGACCTGCGCGGGTGCGAGGCCAAGCGCGCGCGCAGCCTCGATG
>CAISYX010000069.1 GCA_903889815.1 uncultured Gammaproteobacteria bacterium | reverse complement strand
GGAGGCCCGGCCCTGCTGTTCGAGAATCCCCGCAATTCAAGGATTCCCTTGCTCGGCAATCTGTTCGGACATCCGCGACGCGTGGCGCTGGCCATGGGCCAGAAGGACCTGCAGGGTTTGCGAGATGTGGGGCACCTTCTCGCCTTCCTGAAAGAACCCGTTCCACCCAAAGGCTGGAAGGAGCTGTGGCAGAACCTGCCCGCATATCGCCAGGTGCTCAACATCGCGCCGGATCTGAAAAAAACGGCGCCCTGTCGCGACGTCATCATCGACGAAGCGGATATCGACCTTGGCATCTTGCCCGTGCAGACCTGCTGGCCGGGCGATGTCGGCCCGCTGGTGACCTGGCCGCTGGTGATCACCCGAGGCCCCGACAAAGAGCGTCAGAATCTCGGCATCTATCGCATGCAGGTCATCGGTCGCAACAAGATGATCATGCGCTGGCTGTCCCATCGTGGCGGCGCGCTGGATTTCCGCGACTGGCAGATCAAGCACCCCGGTGAAGCCTTCCCGGTGGCGATTGCAATAGGGGCAGACCCGGCCACGATTCTTGCGACGGTGACGCCAATTCCTGACACGCTTTCAGAATATGCCTTCGCCGGTTTGCTGCGCGGCCAGAAAACGGAAGTGCTCAACTGCCTCACCAGCAATTTGCAGGTGCCGGCCAGCGCCGAGTTCGTGCTCGAAGGCGTGATCGAGCCAGGCGAGATGGCGGAAGAAGGGCCGTTTGGCGACCACACGGGCTACTACAACGAAGTGGAACGCTTTCCTGTCTTTACGGTCAAGAAACTCACGCACCGCAAGGACCCGATCTATCACAGCACCTATACGGGCCGGCCGCCGGATGAGCCCGCCATGCTGGGCGTGGCGCTGAACGAAGTGTTCATTCCGCTGATACAGAAACAGTACCCGGAGATCGTGGATTTCTATCTGCCGCCCGAAGGCTGTTCCTACCGCATGGCCGTCATCAGCATTCGCAAGCAGTACCCGGGACACGCCAAGCGCATCATGATGGGGGCGTGGTCGTTCCTGCGTCAGTTCATGTATACGAAGTTTGTGATCATCGTGGACGACGACGTGAATGTGCGCGACTGGAACGATGTGATCTGGGCAATGACGACGCGCATGGACCCGGCACGGGACACTGTGCTGATCGAGAACACCCCGATCGACTATCTGGACTTTGCCTCACCGGTTTCCGGCCTAGGCTCGAAGATGGGGATGGATGCCACCAGCAAATGGCCAGCAGAAACCACCCGCGAATGGGGTACGCCGATCAGCATGAGTGAGGGTGTGAAGAAGCGCGTGGACGACATCTGGAACGAGCTGGGCATCAAGTAAGCGCCATCACCCCGGCTGTGGAAACTGCGGCAGCCCTGCACTCATGGCGCGGGTGGCTGCAGCAAGGGCGCGCGGCTCACGGTCCTGTTCTTTAAGATTCTGCAGCAGACGCGCCAGTTCCGCATAGGCTTCCACATCAGCACTGACGCGCAGGCTGCGTTCGAAATAATCTCTGGCCTTTCCCCACAGTGATGCCCGCAGCGCCAGCCTCCCCGCGGCCAGCAACAGCACACCATCTTCGCTGCGCGCACTCAGCCAGCTCTCCGCCTTCTGCAACTGCCTGACGGCCTGCGCATCATCCACCCGCAAACTCAGCAGACTGTACCGGCGCACCAGCGAATCACTCCAGCGGGTCTCCAGTGAGGACTCGAACATCGCTACAGCGTCGTGCAGAGCGCCGATGCGCATGTACGCCTGAACGCAGGCACTGATCAGCTCATCGCCGGGCACCATGCCACGGGTGTGCCGTTTCCAGAAGCGCCGCAGTGCAGACACCCTTGTACCTGGTTCCTCGCTGAGACTCGCGAGCCTGTGCATCAGTTCCAGCTGCTGTTCTTCCACATCGTTCTGTGCGTTGAGGGCCTTGCGTGCG
>CAISYX010000068.1 GCA_903889815.1 uncultured Gammaproteobacteria bacterium | reverse complement strand
GCCTGGGTAGGCGCCCCGAAACGCTGCAGGAACCAGTCGCGGGCAACGGCATGAAATTGGCTCAGTGGCATGGCAGACGCGCTCGTGCTTGCAGGAGGTTGGGGAGGCAGTGCTCAACGACAAGCGTATAAGAATCGTCCGGAAGGCACCAGCATCCATTGGCTTGTGTTTCTCAACCAGGCCAGACACCACAGAGGGTTGATTGACTTGCAGCGCGGCAATCGCCTATTGTCGGCCACCTGAGTCGAGCAGAGGCGATTCGGCAATGGAACGGAGCAAGGAAATCCCATGAAGAAGTACCTGTCAGCATTCTGGCAAGAGAACAGAAAATTTCTGTTCCTGCTTCTCAGCATCGTGTTCTTCAAAAGCGCCATTGCCGATTTGAACTCCATTTCCGGGCGCTCCATGCAACCCACTCTGCTGGATGGTGACAAAGTCTGGGTCAACAAACTGGCCTACGATGTGCGCGTACCTTTTACAGACATTTTCCTCGCATCGCATACCGACCCTGAACGCGGCGACATCGTGATCATCGACTCCGAAGCGGCAGAAAAGCGCCTGGTGAAGCGTATCGTCGGCCTTCCCGGCGACACCATCTACATGCGCAACAACACGCTGGTCATCAATGGCCAGCCTGCCGACTATGAAGTGGTTTCAAGCGACATTGATTCCCTGATCATCCGCGAACATCTGTTTGACCACTCCCATGAGGCAATGTTGTCCGACACCTTCACAAGCCGCCTCTCGCGCAGCTTCGGCCCGGAGACGGTGCCGCAAGACCAGTTCTTCGTGCTGGGTGACAACCGCGACAACAGCGCCGACAGCCGCATCTACAGTTTCATCCCCCGGGATCAGATCATCGGACGTTCCAGCTCCGTGATCTTTTCGCTGGACAGCGACCGCAACTACCTGCCGCGCGCCGACCGTTTCCTTGCCGAACTGCAATAGTTCCTGCCCCGAAATGGCGCGTCTTGCAGCGGGCCTTGAGGCCATTCTGTCCTGTTAAACCCTCCTTCCAGCGAGTAGAATAGCCGCCTTGTTTTCGGCGCAGGCAGCCTCTTCTCGCGCAGCCCCGCCCCTTTGCCATGTCAGGAAACCCTCATTGTGGGATTGAAGACCCCTCTGTATCAAAAGCATCTGGACGCCGGTGCCCGAATCGTGGATTTCGGGGGCTGGGACATGCCGATCCAGTACCAGTCGCTGCTCGAAGAGCACCATGCCGTCCGTCAGCACGCCGGTGTGTTCGACGTCAGCCATATGACAATCGTGGATGTGGATGGCCCGGATGCCAAAGCGTGGCTGCAATATCTGCTGGCCAACGATGTCGAGAAACTCGATGTGGCAGGCCGCGCGCTGTACAGCGCCATGCTCAACGACACGGGCGGGGTTGTGGATGATCTGATTGTCTATCGCCGCGTCGCTGGCTATCGGCTGGTGGTCAATTGCGGAACCCGTGAAAAAGATCTGCGCTGGATGAATGAATGGGCCCGGGACTGGAAGGTCAGCATCACGGAACGCCCCGAGCTTGCCATCCTGGCCGTGCATGGCCCGGAATCCATAGACAAGGTATGTCAGCTGCTGACCCCGGCGCTGGCGGACAGCGTTCGCGCGCTGGGCAATTTCCGCAGCCTGGAAGCGGGCGAGTGGTTCATTGCGCGCACCGGCTACACGGGCGAGCGCGGCCTGGAGCTCCTGGTGCCCGATACAGACGCTGAAGCGTTGTGGGATCAGTTGCTGCAACTGGGCGTCAAACCCATCGGTCTGGGAGCACGCGACACACTGCGCCTGGAAGCCGGCATGAATCTCTATGGTCACGACATGGATGACTCGGTGTCGCCACTTGCTGCCAACATGGAGCAGACCATCGCCTGGGAGCCTGCCACACGTCAGTTCATCGGCCGCGCCGCCGTCGAACAGCACAAGCGCGATCAACGCGAAGGGCGGCTGCCAATCCTGACCGGCCTGGTCATGGAAGAGCGCGGCGTGCTGCGCGAAGGCCTGCGTGTTGTCTGCCTCGTCAATGGCGAAGAGCGCGACGGCATCATCACCAGCGGCACGTTTTCCCCGACATTGAAGCATTCCATCGCCTTGGCTAGAATCCCGGCAGACAGCACCGTCTGCCGTGTCGATCTGCGAGGAAAGCTGACACCCGTTCGCCTTGTGAAACCGAATTTCGTTCGGTTTGGCAAAAAGGTTTTTGAATAACTTTTATTTTCAGCATGAGGATTGGTCAGTGAGCAGCTTTCCGGACAATTTGAAGTATGCCGCCACCCACGAGTGGGTGCGCGTTGAAGCAGATGGTACCTGCACCGTTGGTATTACAGATCACGCGCAGGAACTGCTGGGTGACATCGTGTTCATCGAGCTTCCCGAAGACGGCGCCAGCGTCTCTGCAAAGCAGGAGATCAGTGTCGTCGAATCCGTGAAGGCGGCATCCGACATTTATGCGCCCGTCTCAGGCAGGATCATTGCGGTCAACAAGACGCTCATCGACAGCCCTGAAATCGTCAACACGTCTCCTTACGGCGAAGGCTGGTTCTGTCGCATTCAGCCTGGCAACGCAGCGGAACTGGATGCCCTGCTCGACGCCGATGCTTACGCAAAAATCTGCGAATAAGACGTCCGGGCGCAAGCGCCTGTCGTACTGACCAATAACATTGTCGAAACTCCAGTTTCGATTCCGGGCGCCTTCCACGGCGCGCCGATATGAACCGTTTTCTTTCTTGCTCCCGCGGGCCCGGAGTGCAGTTTACTGCGCCCGGCCCCGTCTATTGACCGAGGCTTACATGCTGACAAACGCACCATCTCCGCGCTCGCTCGCGAGCCTGCAGCACACCGACGAATTCATCGGCCGACACATCGGTCCGAATGAAGGAGACATCCACGCGATGCTGGCCGAACTGCAGCTTGGCTCGCTGACAGAGCTGATCGAAAAGACGGTACCCGATTCCATCGCACTCAAGCGACCGCTGGCACTTGGCAAACCCGCTACAGAAACAGCAGTACTTGCGCGGCTGAAGGCAATGGTGAGCCAGGATGAGGCTGCCCGCTCGTTCATTGGCCTCGGTTACTACGACACGCTTACGCCGAACGTGATTTTGCGCAATGTGCTGGAAAACCCGGGCTGGTACACCGCCTACACCCCCTATCAGCCCGAAGTGTCGCAGGGGCGCCTGGAAAGTCTCCTGGCATTCCAGCAGATGATTCTGGATCTCAGCGGCATGGATCTGGCCAATGCCTCCTTGCTGGACGAAGCAACCGCCGCGGCAGAAGCGATGGCGCTGGCAAAGCGTGTGAGCCGCAGTGATGCCAATGCCTTTTTCGTCGACAATGCTTGTTTCCCGCAGACCATCGACGTCCTGAAAACCCGCGCTGAGTGTTTCGGTTTTGAACTGATCATTGCGGATTTCGCCGAGCTGGCACAGCACAATGTCTTCGGCGCGATTTTCCAGTACCCCGCTGCCAATGGCGAAGTACGGGACCTGACTGCCGCAATTGCCGCCCTGCACAACAGTGGCGCTATCGCCGTTGTGGCCGCTGACATCATGAGCCTCGTCGTGTTGAAGTCTCCTGGCGAGATGGGGGCCGACGTGGTGCTTGGAAGCACACAGCGTTTCGGCGTGCCCATGGGCTATGGCGGGCCACACGCGGCCTACTTCGCCACCAAGGATGAATTCAAGCGGGCAGTGCCGGGCCGCATCATCGGTGTGTCCATCGACGCCCGCGGCAAGCAGGCCTTCCGCATGTCACTGCAGACCCGTGAGCAACACATCCGCCGCGAGAAGGCCAACAGCAACATCTGCACCGCGCAGGTGCTTCTGGCCAATATCGCCGCCCTGTATGCCATGTACCATGGTCCGGTTGGTCTGCGCACCATCGCCCAGCGCATCCACCGCCTCACCGCCATTCTGGCGAATGGTCTTGATGACAGAGGGCTGAAGTGCAGCAATTCGCGTTTCTTTGACACGCTGACCATCGCCACGGATGCCGCCAGCCGTTCGGCCATCCTTGCCCGCGCCGGGCAGGCGCGCATCAACCTGCGCATCGATCAAGCCACCAGTATCGGCATCAGTCTGGATGAGTGCACCACGACGCATGACATCGAGCGGCTCTGGCAGGTGCTGCTGGGAGACAAGTCGGCCGGGCTGAGTGTCGCGGATCTGGACCAGCAGATCTGCGCTGGCTCTGCAACCGTTGTCGGGATACCCGGCACTTTGCAGCGCCAGTCGCAATTCCTGACCCACCCGTTCTTCAATCGCTGTCACAGCGAAACCGAAATGCTGCGCTATCTGAAGCGCCTGGAGAACAAGGACATCTCACTGACCCACGCCATGATTCCGCTGGGCTCCTGCACCATGAAGCTGAACGCGACCGCAGAAATGATTCCCGTCACCTGGCCGGAATTCAGCAAGCCGCACCCGTTCGTGCCTGTGGAGCAGACCCCCGGCTACCGCCAGATGATCGGCGAGCTGGAAGAGATGCTCATCGAGATTCTGGGTTTCGATGCCGTCAGCATGCAGCCCAACTCTGGCGCGCAAGGCGAATACGCAGGCCTGCTGGCCATTCGCAATTACCTGATCAGCAAGGGCGAGGGCCAGCGCAATGTCTGCCTGATCCCCAGCTCCGCGCACGGCACCAACCCTGCGAGTGCTCAGATGATCAGCATGAAAGTGGTGGTGGTAGCCTGCGACGATCGCGGCAATATTGACATTGATGACCTGCGTGCCAAGGCAGAGCAGCACAAAGACACGCTTGCAGCCCTGATGATCACCTATCCATCCACTCATGGCGTGTACGAAGAAGGCGTGAAGGAAATCTGCGAGATCATTCACGCGCACGGCGGCCAGGTTTACATGGACGGTGCCAACCTCAATGCGCAAGTGGGAGTGGCGCGACCAGGAGACATTGGGGCAGATGTTTCCCACGTGAATCTGCACAAGACCTTCTGCATCCCCCATGGCGGTGGCGGACCGGGCATGGGCCCGATCGGCGTGAAGAAACACCTGGCTCCTTTCCTGGCCAACCACGCCATGGTGACACTGGACGGACCCAATCCGGGCAACTCTGCGGTCTCGGCAGCGCCCTGGGGAAGTGCCGGCATTTTGCCGATTTCCTGGACCTACATCGCCATGATGGGGGCCGAAGGTCTGCTGAAAGCCACGCAGGTGGCAATCCTCAGCGCCAACTACATTGCCCGCAAGCTGGAGCCTCATTTCCCCGTGCTTTATGCCGGCCGCAACGGCATGGTGGCCCACGAGTGCATCATCGACCTGCGCCCGCTCAAGGCCGCATCGGGAATTTCGGAGGAGGATGTCGCCAAGCGTTTGATGGACTACGGGTTCCATGCGCCCACCATGTCATTCCCGGTGGCGGGCACACTGATGATCGAGCCGACTGAGAGTGAACCGAAGCAGGAACTGGACCGCTTCATTCAGGCCATGATCAGTATCCGCAAGGAAATTGCGCGGGTGGAATCGGGCGAACTGGATGCACTGGACAATCCGCTCAAACACGCGCCACACACGCTGGCCGACATCATGGATGGCAACTGGCAGCGCGGCTACAGCAAGCACGAAGCCGCCTGGCCGGTGCCGGGTCTGAAGGACAGCAAGTTCTGGCCGTCCGTGAACCGCATCGACAACGTCTACGGAGACCGCAATCTGTTCTGTGCGTGTCCGGCGCTGGAGACTTACCAGTAGGCTGCAGAAGTCAGGCTGCCTGGAAAGCTGGTTTGTGTGGGAGCTTGCTTGCAAGCGAACTGTTCGCGGGCAAGCCCGCTCCCACAGGCCCGCTCCCACAATCACGCGTCCGGCTGCACCTGATGGTCAAGGTGTGCGATCAGCTCGGCCGGCAGATTCAGCCGGTGACCCAGCGCCTGCAGATAGGCGCGTTCTGCCGGATGATCCACATCGATGGCAACGCGGGACACCAGGTACAGTTCGGTCGCCTGCTCGATTCCACGCGCCGATGCGGCAATCGCGGCAATGTCCACTGGCTGCGTCAGGGCATCGAACACGAAGGCTTTGCTCCCGGCATCCAGCCCCATCTTTTCAACTTGCTCGAACAGTGACTTCTGTTCCTGTGCATCGATATGGCCATCGGCTTTGGCAGCGCCGATCATTGCTCTGATCAGTGCCAGCTGGAATGGCTGACCATCCGCGGCAGAGGCTGTTTCGGGCAGAAACCGCGGATCCACATTCGCGAAGTCAGCAGGCCCTGCCACTGGTGCGCTTGCCGCTGCCTTGCCCTGCTGCCAGTTCTGATAGGCCTTGAACGCCAATGCCCCGGCTGCAGCGGCACCGCCATAACCCGCCATCTTCTTCATTTTTTTGCCCCCGAGCATCAATCCCAGCAGGCCACCAACCACGGCGCCGCCGCCGAACCCCCCCATCCCCATGCCATCGAGCTGTTGTTTGGCAGAGCTGCCAGTCTGGCGCATGGAGTCGGCCGCATTGGGTCCGAGGAATTGTTCAAGAAGGTTCTTTGCGTCGAGCATGGGGTGAGTCTCCAGTAAGTCGGTGGTACAACATTGTTTTGGTTCGCGGGCAAGCCCGCTCCCACAAATTGCAGGCTTCCAGAAAGAGCAGCTCTACATGTAACCCTGGGCCTGCAGACGGAATAACCGGGCATAGTGCCCATTCCGTTCAAGCAACTGCTCATGGGAGCCTTCTTCCTCAATGGCACCTTTGTCCAGCACGATGATGTGATCGGCAATCCGCACCGTGGAAAAGCGGTGCGAGATGATGATCGAGATCCGTTTTGCCGTCAGCTCGCGGAAATGGGCGAAGATGTCGGCTTCCGCCTTGGCATCGATCGCGGCCGTCGGCTCATCGAGAATCAGCACATCGGCATGGCTGCGCATGAACGCCCGGGCCAGCGCGATCTTCTGCCATTGCCCGCCGGAGAGCTCCTTGCCGCCCTTGAACCACGTGCCCAGCTGGGTGTCGTAGTTGTCAGGCATGTGCTTGATGAAGTCGGCTGCCAGACCATCCTGCGCGGCGCTTTCTATCTGGGGGCGATTCTCCATGTTTTCCACATCGCCGATACCGATGTTGTCGCCCACCTTCAACTGGTAGCGCGAGAAGTCCTGAAAGATCACCCCGATCTTGTGGCGCAGCGCTTCAATGTCCCATTCCTGCAGGTCCAGTCCTTCCAGCAGAATGCGGCCGCTGGTGGGGGAATACAGGCGGGTCAGCAGTTTGATCAGCGTGGTCTTGCCCGAGCCGTTTTCGCCCACGATGGCGAGGCTTTCGCCGGCCTTGATGTGCAGGGAGAGGTTGTTCAACGCGGCCGATTTGCTCTCGGGGTAGAAGAAGCTGACGTTTTCGAAGCGGATGCCATCGGTCGGGTCGGGGCCTGTCGTCTTGTCGCCACTGACTTCCGGCACTTTGTGGTCCAGATACTCCACCAGGTTGGACAGATACAGATTGTCCTCATACATGCCGTTGATGGCCGTCAGGCTGTTGGTCACCGCGCCCTGACCCTGGCGGAAGACGGCGATGTACATGGTCATCTGGCCGATGGTGATGGTGGTGGCGATGGCGGCAAACACCACCCAGCCGTAGGCCAGATAGAAGGCGGCACTGGCAATCAGCCCCAGTAGATAGCCCCAGAAGCCGCGCCGCAGCACGAGGTCACGGTCTTCCTTGTAGATGTTGTGAAAGATGTCGATGTAGCGCTGCAGAAACAGTCGGCCGATCTTGAGGAGTTTGACTTCCTTCACGCCGTCTTCGCGGGTCAGCACCATTTCCAGATAGATCTGCATGCGCCGCTCGGCAGAGCGGGTGCGCTGGTTGCGGAAAGCCTCGCCGGAGAATTTTGCTTCTGCCATGAAGGCGGGCAGCCCGGCAAAACCAAGAAGCAACACTGCCCAGGGCGAGAACTGGAACAGCAGAAAACCGAAACTGACCAGCGAGATGCTCTCGCGCGCCAGGTCAAACGTGCGAATCACCAGACTCAGCGGGCGGCTCGACGCCTCGCGGCGCGCCCGCACCAGCTTGTCGTAATACTCGGAATCCTCGAAGTGCCGCAATTCCAGAGTCAGCGACTTCTCGAGGATCATCACATTGATCTTGTTGCCCAGCAGTACGCGCAGGATGGACTGGCAGACCATGTTGAGGCGCTGCACGCCGGTGATGAACACCACCAGGCCGGCCTCGCACAGCACATAGAAAATGGTGAGGTCGGTGGCGGCTTCCCGGGTTTCGGGGGGCGCCTGAATGGCGGCCACCACGGCATCGACAATGAGCTGGCCGACGTACGCAATCGCCGCAGGCAGCACGCCGGCCATCAGGGTTGCAACAGCCATCGTGATCGTCAGCGCGGCACTGGTGCCCCAGACGATCGACATGGCCACGCGGCTGTACTTGAAGACAGCGAAGAAACGGGCAATGAAGGACAGGGACGCGCTTTCTTTCAAGGAGACACTCGAGGGGCGCTGATCGTCAGGCTTGCGGGATGAAAAACGGCCCGGAAAATCGCGATTTCCCGAGCCGTTGTGCATGACAGTCGGATTACTCCGGCTTGACCAGCTTCAGAGTGAAACGGTC
>CAISYX010000067.1 GCA_903889815.1 uncultured Gammaproteobacteria bacterium | reverse complement strand
GGCCTGGAGGCCGGAAATGACTTCAGCATTGACGCGGCTGCTGACGCCAATGACTACGTCGCGTTGCTGCTGTATGCCATCGGCAGCGACCACGGTGACGGTGGCTGGCCGAGGGGAAGGCACAGTGTCGTTGCCTGACGGCGGGCGACGTCCGGCAGGTCGCCCTTGTCGGGCAGGACCCGCAGCTGCTTCGGGGCCAGCCCCGCTTGCAACCGGCGCGCCAGCCGGTGCACCGGGCACGACATAGGTCAGCGCCCCTACCGGCACCGTCAGCACATCGTAGGCGGCGGCCGTGATGAAGAACACCTGTGCCGTCATCTCGGGAAGCAATGTGCCGTCACTGTTCTCGACATCGAACAGGCCGGTATAGAGCACGACATTGTTCTCGATCACGGGCGTCGGCAGAATCTGTCGGAGTGTGCCTCGCCACTTGCGAGGCCCGCCGCTCAAGGTGGTGAAGTAAATGTCCATGCCGATGCGCAGATTGCCGATGTCGGCCTCGGAAATTTCTGCCTGCACGGTCATGGTGGACAAATCGGCAATGCGCAGAATGGTCGGCGCCTGCTGGTTGGCATTCAGCGTGCGACCTTCGTTCATTTCGATGGAGACAATGGTGCCAGTCATCGGTGCATAGATACGCGTGAATTCCAGCGCGGTTTCTTCGGTATTGAGCGTCGAGCGGCTCTGTTCGATCTGCCGCTGCAACTGCGTGAAGTTGGCTTCGGCGCTCGCCAGGTTGGCCCTGGAGGTATCGTAATCCTGCTGACTGGTGGCGTTTGCTGCCCGCAGTCGTTCCTGGCGCTGGGCATTGGCACGGGCCAGATCAAGACTGGCCTGGCGCGAACCGATCTGGGCCTCCAATGCCCCCAGCGCCGCACGGCTGGCCTGCACTCGGCTGACCTGGGTCCGCGCATCGATCTCCGCCAGCAGCTGATCCACTTCAACCTTGTCTCCCACCTCGACGTAAAGCTTTTCAAGTTGCCCGGACACCTGGGCACCGACGTCAACAAAGTCACTGGGCTTCAAGCTGCCGGCCGAGGAAATGGTGTTCTCGATATTGCCCATCGCCACGGTGGCGAGCAACGGCTGGTTCTGCTCCTGGGAATTCTGATCGCGCTGCAGGTAATACCAACCGCCAGCACCGCTCAGCACAAGGGCGAGCAGCAGCCATTTGCCCCGTGCTCTGCGCGCGCGGCGCGGGGCCAGGAGCGTGGCGTCCGGGGAACCTGTGAGCGTGTCCTGCGGCGACTTCATGCGGCTTACCTTTCCTGAGTTGATGCTGGTAATGGGTCTGGCTCTGGTTACGCTGCCTGCAGAAGAAATCCGTCGGGAAATTCTGTGCCAGTCCGTGACTTTAATTGCATTGCAAATGACGCGTGGTGGATTCCGCAGTTGTTGAGGAGTCCACAGAACGATGTCGAGCCAGCACGAATGCACGAGCAAACCCACAGGGAATCCTGACCGATCAGAGTCCTGCCATTTCTCCTACTTCAGACTTTTCACCACTACCTCGTACACATCACTGGAAAGCGCCGGCTCAGTCGCAATTCTCTGCAACTGCACTCGCATGAGACGCTGACGGGTGTCGTCGTACTTGCGCCAGCGCGTCAGTGGTGTCAGCAGGCGGGAGGCTATCTGCGGATTCAGCACATTGAGCTGCAGGATACGCTCGGCCAGGAACTCATACCCCACGCCCGAGATCTCGTGGAAGTGCAGCGCATTCTGCCCGCAGAACGCGCCGATGAGTGCTCGTACCTTGTTGGGGTTGCGGATGTCGAACGCGGGGTGCTGCATCAGACTCAGCACCTGGTCGAGTGTGCCAGGCAAGGAAGAGGTAGCCTGCACGCTGAACCATTGATCGACCACAAGGGCCTCGTGTTGCCAGCGTGTATAGAAATCCTGCAATGCCTTGCGACGGACAGGCGCCGCCTCGGGCAACTCGCAATTTACGAGCAGGCGCAGGGCAGAGCCGACATCTGTCATGTTGTGCGCGTCCTCGAATTGCCGGCGGCAAACCTCCAGCCAGTGCGCATTCTCGGTCCGCATCAGGTAGGCAAGGCAGGTGTTGCGCAGCGCGCGCCGCGCGATCCCCGCAGCATCCGCTCGAAAGACGCCATCAGCCGCATGCAAACCATGCAGCACAGCGAACTTTCCTGCCAGAGTGCGCGCCAGGGTGTCGGCAACGAATTCGCGCACCGCATGAATGCCTGCCACGTCGATCTCGGAGGCCAGCTCGCTCAGATAGGCTTCGGAGGGCAAGGTCAGCAGCTGCGATACCATTTCCTTGTCCTGGGGCTGATGCCGCCGGCACTTGTCTATGCAGGACTGCAGCACATGGTCCCAGGCGGTAACCACGCGCTGATCCAGCACCAGCGTCCGGCCAGCCTGGTAGTCCCCGAGCAGTTCCTGCAGTACTCCCACTGCCAGCTGCTGCCCCGCATTCCAGCGGTTGAAACCGTCGCTGTCGTGTGTCATCAGAAACATCAGCTCGTCACGGCTGTGATCGAAGTGCAGCTTTACCGGTGCAGAAAAGCCCCGCAACAGAGAAGGGACAGGCCGCTCATGCACCCCTGTGAACACGAAACTCTGAGATGCTTGCGTGACGCTCAGCACGCGCTCAAGCGCACCTGGGCTGCTTTCTCCCTGCAGACACAAGGCCACGGCCTGGCCGCCACGATCGAGCAGGCCCATGCGCAGCGGAATATGGAACGGCAGCTTCTCGGGCTGCTCCGGCGTAGGCGGGCAGGACTGTTCAACCAGCAAGGTGTAAGTCTGTGCTGATGCGTCGAACTGCTCGCGCACGCGCAGTTGGGGCGTGCCGGCCTGGGAGTACCAGCGCCGGAACAGGGTCAGGTCAACTCCGCTGGCGGCCTCCATCGCGCGCACGAAATCCTCGGTGGTCGCGGCCTGGCCGTCGTGCCTGTCGAAATACAGATCGCTGCCCCTGCGGAAGGCGTCTTCGCCCAGCAGTTCCCGGATCATGCGCACCACTTCCGCTCCCTTTTCGTAAATGGTCAGGGTGTAGAAGTTGGATATCTCCATATAGGATTCCGGGCGCACCGAATGCGCCATCGGCCCGGCATCTTCAGCAAACTGCGCCGTACGCAGAAAGCTGACATCGTCAATGCGCTTGACGGTGCGCGACCCCATGTCAGACGAAAATTCCGCATCGCGGAACACGGTGAAACCTTCCTTGAGACTGAGCTGGAACCAGTCGCGGCAGGTCACGCGATTGCCCGACCAATTGTGAAAGTACTCGTGGGCCACCACCGCTTCCACGCGCTGGAAACCGGTATCCGTCGTGGTCGCCGGATTGGCCAGCACGCAGGAGGTATTGAAGATGTTGAGACCCTTGTTCTCCATGGCGCCCATATTGAAATCGTCCACCGCCACGATCATGAAAATGTCGAGATCGTATTCGCGCCCATAGACTTTTTCGTCCCACGCCATGGCATTCTTGAGCGAAAGCATCGCGTGATCGCATTTGTCCACATCCTTGTCCTCGACAAAGATGCGCAGCGTGATTGTCCGCCCTGAACAGGTTGTAAAACTGTCTTCCACGCAGGCCAGATCGCCAGCCACCAGCGCGAACAGATAACAGGGTTTGCGAAATGGATCCTCCCAGCGCACCCAGTGCCGGCCGTCTTCTTCCCTGCCCTGTGCCACGGCATTGCCGTTGGACAGGAGAATGGGATACCGGGCCTCTTCGGCCACCACGCAGGTGGAGAAGCGGGACATCACATCGGGGCGATCCAGATAGTAGGTTATCTTGCGAAAACCCTCGGCTTCGCACTGCGTGCAGAACATCTTCTTCGACTTGTACAGCCCTTCCAGACTGGTGTTCTCCTGCGGCTTGATCACAGTCACGCATTCCAGAATGAAGCCCGCGCCATTCTCGTCGACGGCACGGGGCAGCATGAAGATTGTCAGGAACTCTTCATCGACGCGGTACTCGTCAGCCGCCAGCATCCGGCCATCAATCGCAAGAGACTCCAGCTGCATGTTCTGACCATTGAGCACCAATGGCGCAGCGCTGTGTTCGAGGTGCAAAGGATTGCGGCGCATCAGCAAGCGCGAGAGAACACGCGTGGACTCTTCGCCGAGCTCAAAACGCAGATCCGTGGTGTCGATCAGGAAGGCCGGGGCCTGGTAGTCCTTGAGGAAGATAGTGCGGGGCAGTGGATTTTTCATGATGTCGACGTCACTCCGTCAAAAGCTCAGCGCCAGGTTGTAACCGCCGAAGCGGCGCATGTTGATCACGCCGGTATCAAAAATAAGATACTGGCCCTTTATGCCAAGCAGAGTTCCTTCCACTACAGCATCGGTGTCGAAATTGAACGAAGCAATCTTGTCGGGATAGGCCAGAATCGGATACTCGATCAGCACCGGCTCGATGCCTGTCAGCACGCTGATGGCATGAAAGCCGAAGCGCTGCACGAGGTCATCAATGTCGCGGCGGCAGGCGGCGAGCAGCCTGTCACGTTCGGCGGGCAGGTCCGTCAGATGATCGGCTCCCCTGAGCATGTCCCGCCAGTTGGTCTTGTCAGCGACGTGCTGTTTGAACAGCACTTCCAGCGAGCCAGATTGCAGACGCGTGCGCACACGAATGATCGCCAGCGCCTGCACGGCGCCCTGATCGATCCAGCGCGTCGGCACCTGGGTGGCACGCGTGATGCCCACTTTCACACCCGACGAGTTGGCCAGATAGACGATATGATCCTGCATGCAGAACTCTTCGCCCCACTCTGGCTCGCGGCAGGTGCCAAGATCGTAATGACACTTTTCGGGATGAATGATGCAGGAGTCGCACTGCGCGAGTTTCTGAAAGCACGGATAGCAGTAGCCTTGATTGAAACTCTTGCTGGTGTTGCGACCACAGTGCACGCAGTTTATCTGACCGCTGAAGCGCAGCTGCACGTGACTGCCCAGCAGTGAATTCAAAGGTACCTGGGTATCGCCAAGGGGCAGGCTGCACTCCACCGGACGCCCCAGGCGGGTTTTCATCTTGCGGACGATACCGCGGGCTGCTTCATTCACAAAGTGCTCCTCGCCGCTCAATGCGTGCTGTGACGGTCGGAGTCTTTCCAGACCAGAGTCTGGGCGTCGACGTCGGTGGCACAGGATTCAGCATGGGTATGACCGGGTTCGTCACAATGGGATTTCTGCAGCGCGCTGGTGTCGATGTAGCCGACGCGCTGGTGCTCCGGCAGGTGCCGCGCTTCCCAGGCAATGATGGCCTGCAGACTGTGCTCCAGCTGCTGCGGGGTAAGGCGGTCGCCATTGGCCCAGCGGCCGGTCTCGACGGCTGACTTCAGATTTTCGTGAATCTCGGGTGTGATGCTGTCGAGCAATGCCTGCATGGAATCATGTGTCGCGGACATAAGAACCAGTTTCCTGTTTGTAGAATGCATGCGCCTGTCAGGCGCGTCGAAAACGTTGCACGCCGGCGATGACGAGCCCGGCGAGCATGCCGGCCAGCAAACCCCCGGCATGCGCAGCCGAGGCAATCCAGGCCGAGGCCACT
>CAISYX010000066.1 GCA_903889815.1 uncultured Gammaproteobacteria bacterium | reverse complement strand
CACACACACACACACAACAATGCCAAGCCACCCATTGTCATCGATTTACATACAATGAGCAAGCAAGTACCACACGCCCAACGCTCCGTAGCCCTGATCATGGCCGACCCGGGCGTCCAATCAGTCAATTGCCGTGATGGAGGTGTGCGCACTAATGTGTGCAACAGGCAGTGGTTGAGTTCGTACCAGCTGGTTGCTTATGCGGTACAGGCCCTGCGCCCGTGGGCACGCTCGGCGGCCTGGCCTTGCACCCTTGCGCACGCTCGACGGCCTGGCAGATTTTTAGTCACTGCTGTTTTCCTGTGGTTGGCAGACAACTCGGCTGGACCACGCACAGCCAATAAAATCTGTCTTCCACATCTGGCACCAGACCCTCTTTAAGATTGAGGTGAACTGCAACATTCAGTCTCTAAATCTTTCCTGCTACCAACACCACCAGACTAATTATTTCTGCGTGTGGTTTTTCCTCTCGTTCTCGATCTCGTCAGCCATGATAGGGCTCACCCCCTCAATGAAAAAAAAAAGCAACCACCGTTTCGCGCCGTGTGGTAGCGTCATGTGTAGTTCTTATAATGTTGTCCTTGACTCGCTCAACCCGAGATAATTACCGTTCAGGGCCATGAGCTCGCGGCCTGAAAGTGCTGCAGCCGACCACAGACCGCCAGTTTTAGGTGTGCACGGTCACGATCGGCGAGGCGATGCGGCACTGGACGTTGGTGCAGCAGAGGGCGCCGTGGCAGTAAGGAAGAGTGGAAGAGCGCGCCCACGTTGGCGCGACTGTGACTGTACACTTGATTATTGCCGTGGAAGGGTTCCAGATCGCACATATTACAATCACATGGCGGCAATGGAAGAGAAGCGTGCATCAGAGGCGGCAGGTCGTGATCTGGACTACGTAATTCCAATGGCTGATGGAGATGGTGACCCGGCCATGCTGGATCGGTTCGCGGATCTGTTTGCGGATGTGGGGCTGTCAGATGTGGACGTGGCCTCGATCGCAAGTGATCACGGTTCAGGCACGGAGGCCCCAGACGATGACCATGGCCAAGAGGGCGCTGCTGATCAGGCAATCAAGCCCAGGGATCGAAGCCGCGAACTGGTGATTTTTCCCGGCTCACCCGCGACCAGAGAACGATGCGCCGCTGCATACCAGGCGCTTGCATCTCGCTGGAATCCGCCTCGTGATTTCATGCAGGATATCGTGAGCATGAACCGCGAACTGTTCTTCCCACGCGACAACGTCGCGCCTGCCACTTGGTTGGTAGCCCAGTCTATGCAGGACCCGGGCGCGCGCCGTTACTCTGTGCTACACTTGTGCCCTGGTCCGCATCGGCGAAGCGGTGATGTAGCATGCGGCTTCGTGTATTTGCCTGACGCTGACTTGCAAAGTTGTCCGGAATGTGGGCAGTATCGCCTGGTGCGGGCTGGCATTCACGAAGGCCAACCACGCCTGTTCGGCATAGTGTTTGACCTCCACATGATCTTGCGAGACAAGTTCGCAACGCCAGGCTATTCGTCCCAACTGAACCCTACGCACGGGCGCCAATCACCCAGTTCGCGGCCGTTGGATGCGGTGGCGGAATGCATTTGGGATTCTGAAATCTGGCGCGAGAAAATGGAACAGTGTCCCGTCATGCGCAGTGATCGTCGGCACATTGCGCTCTCGCTTGCGCAAGACTCGGTGTCGCTGACGGTGGACAAGAAAGGAGGGAGCTCAATGCATCTGTACGTGCTCCGCGACGAAAGCCTGCCACCGGACGTTGCGCGCAAACACGAGAACCTTGAACTGCTTGCAATTGTTCCGAATACGTACCTCACTGTCGATGGAGAGAGGCGCCGAAGCAAGAGCGAGTACATTCCATTCACCAAGCACATCATTGGAGTGATCTCGGAGGCTTGGACAAAGGGTTGCGACGTTCTCGACGCCGACTCTCAGCCTCCACTGATGGCGTTCTGTGTTCGACCGAAGCTCATTTTTGATGTGGCTGACTATCCAGGTGGGTGTGAAATTCACGGCCAGCTGGGTAGTGGGGCTACGTATGGCTGCATCAAGTGCCTCATTGCTGGGCTCTACTTGGGCCCTGGCCACATGGCGTACCTCGACTTTATACGCTTCCTACCCGACGACCACCCGTTTCGCTGGGATCTTCGCTTTGGCGGGGAGGAGATGAAAGCGGCCCCTTCTGCTCGAACGCACACGGACATGACCGAACAAGGACAAACCGCTGCCGAGATGCAAGCGAGATGGAGGCGCGGTCTCCGTGGGGCGCCAACGGCCCTGGGGAAGCACGGGGCAGCGACTGGGATCAAGAATTTGTCAGCAACAGCTTCGCTGCCTGGGCGTGATGATGTCCAGGATCAGGCACTGGATGGCATGCACACGCTGGCTGTTGTGATCGGGCGCATCCGAGACGCCGTGGTCGGTGTGCGGCCAGTGGGCAAAGTGGCGATTGCTGTGAAAGGAATGGCGGAATCAGCACCAGTTGATGCACCACCACAGGCTCCACCAGCGAAGCGCCCATCTGCAGCCGCGAGCTCAGATGCGAGTGGCCAGCGACGCTGGGAATATCTGGCCGTCGTTGCGCACAAGAACGCGAGCGATGGGGCGCGCAGCGAATACGAAGTCCTGTGGGCCGACCAATCAAAGACGTGGGAGGCAGCTGAGCAGGTGTTGAGAGACGTCCAGATCGCTGAGTCCGTGGCATGCAACGCCGTGACCGTCTACGAGACGGACTTGATCGCCAAGCAGCATGGTGATGCTGCCGGTGTCAGCTTCGTTCATGACAGGTTGCGCTGGGGGCGCCAATTGGAGGCGATTGCACTAGAAAAGCAACTATGTCGGACTCTAGATGATGGATTAAATCGCGTGCCGTACAATCCAAAACTGCTTCCACTCAGCGCACGCCGTCCGCTGACGCGTCCCCAAGCCCTCAAAATGCGAGATACTATCAGATGGGGGGAAGGATATGCCGCCTACCAACTGCGTGGCCAATGGCGCGGCTCTGTTGAAGAGCGTGAGACTGGCCGGATTGTTCGACAATTTCTTGCTCTCATGCCGCGCTTACTGACTCGCAGTGTTTCCGAGCGGGACATTCAAGCTCTAGAGGTCGACATTCCCGCGGCAATGGCTGAGTTGGTGAGTGTATGTATGTGTATGTTCTCATCATTTGCCGAATTCGATCACACTGCATTTAACAGACGCTGGTGCTGCCGCCAACTGAATTCACCATCTTGATGCACATGCTCGTGCACTTCCCCTGGCAACTGCGTCGGTTTGGTCCACTTTGGACGACTTGGATGTTCAACTTCGAAAGGT
>CAISYX010000065.1 GCA_903889815.1 uncultured Gammaproteobacteria bacterium | reverse complement strand
TGCCGCGGGTCACGTTGGCATTGCCCGTGCGTTGCGGCAGTGCCAGTTCTATCGCCTCGGCCGCCGTGACCGTCGTGCCCGCATTCATCACCGTGGAGCGCAAAATCAGCGTCGTGGTGGCATCACCCGTGATTTGCGAGAGCACCCGTAGCGTCGCCCCAGCATCTCCGACCGGGAGACCTCCGGCGACAGCATCCAGCACGACGCTTCTGCCGGGACTGATCGCCAGTGTGTTGGAGGTATTGCCCAGCGTCAGCGTTCCGTTGCTGAAAATGGACTGGATCGACGCATTGTTCGTCACTTGGATGTTGTTGGCAAACGTCGCGCCAAATCCCGCCGAATTCGCCCCGTTGGAATCCAAGATCAGATTGCCCGCGTTCAGCCGGATCGTCGCCGATCCGATCGGATTGAAGGAACCCGCCGCAGAACCGCCCGTCAGCACCAGCGCCGGAGTTGCGGTCATGGTCAGTGGAGTGCCCACAATGCCCGCGCCGTTCGTCGGGCGGGACAGGGTGATCTGCGTCGCTGTCATCGACGTGATGAAAGCGCCTGCCGGGATACCCGTGCCGCTTACGGACATGCCAACGGTGAGCCCCGCGGTGTTGTTCAGGGTAATGGTCTGGATGCCTGATGAATAAGCCACGTTGGCGGTCTTGCCTGAGGACGTGCCCTGCATCTCGAGGATCGTGCCCGTACCCAGCACATTTGCAGCAGTGGTGTTCGTGAAAAACAAACGCCCGATCCCTGTCTTCACCAGTGTCATGTTGCGCCCCTGATCAGAGACCACACCGTCAAAGGCGATCCCGATGTTGGCATCGATGTTCACTGTGCCCGCCCCGCCCGCAGTATGCCCTAAGATGCTCGGATTGCCGGTTGTGCCGCCAAAACGCAGAGTCTTGGTGAATCCCTCCGCACCACTTGCGACTTCCACCGGCGTGGAACTCAGATCTACAGCCTTGGATGTCATCGTCACACCTGTAGTGAGTTGCAGGGCTCCCAGCTGAATCGAGGGAGAAATCGTGTTACGAATGTTAATGCTGGCATTTCCGGTCAGTTGCACATCATTGCCCACTGGGATTGCACTACTGGCCCCTTGGGCCGTCAGCACGGACGCGCGATACATTCTCCCGGCCAATGAGGTGCGCTGATTCACGTTCGCCGAGCCTTGTCCAGCATACGCAATATCCAGAAGCCCGCCGCCTGTGCCCTGCACGTAATCTATACGAATGTCGTGGAGGCCTGCACCCAAGGGAATGGGTGCACTGGAAAGATCCGTGGAGCCCTTGCCGCCATCATTGTTGAGCACCAAGACGCCATCGACGTAAATGCGTGCAGCATCATCCACGCGGGCAAAGAACGTGTAGGTGCCGGCGCTAGCAATATCAACCGACCCGACATACTGCACCGCATAGTTGCTAAGAGTCTGTGTAGTGCCAGCGGGGTCGATGTAACGGATAGCGGTAGAATTGTCACCCTGAAGCGAGCTGACTTGTATCGTCGGGCCGAGAGGAAGAGAGGGGGTTTGCAAGATGGAACCGATCGTGATCGTGGGATTCGCTTGGGTGAGGTTCAACGCCACGTTGTTGGCGTCCACCACGGTGAACTGAGTTCCATTGACGATCGCGCCGATCTTGGCACCCACGTTGGCAGGAATGCCTACGCCAGAAATGGGTTGATTCGCATTAAGCGAGGCAGTGTTTGCCACGGTGATTGTATTCTGTCCCGTGTTGCCAGTGCTCAGAAAGGTGCGGCCCGGCAGCGTCTCTCCTGTGGCTGTCTGTGTGAAATCCACGCGGCTGCTGTCCACAAATGTCGGAATATCAAAAACACGGCCGCTGAAACCGGTTGAGCCACGATATCCGGTCAGGTCGAGACCTGCGCCGGCCTCAAGCGTGATCTTGTTGGCACCCAGCGGATTGTTCGCCCCGGCGGCAACCTGCGCGTCCAACGTCGTCCGAGCCTTGACCGTGATTCCTCCCGTCAATGTGTTCGCCATGTTGCCAGTAAAGCTGGTCGAAGTTGGGTTGCTACCGCCGAGCGTCAGGCGGCCGATGGCAGGTGTGTTGGAAATCGTCTGCACGATCAATCCACTGCTGCCCGAAATGGGCACGTTCATCGTGGCACCGTGGTTGGAGGTCGAGCCCGTGTAGCCAATTGAAATCGTGGGTGTCGCCCCAGTGAACACCAGTGATCCAGCCGGAGATGCCACGGTGCCAGTATTGGTGGCCAGGGTCATTCCCGCGCCTGCGCTTCCGTTGAGAAAGTTAATGCCCCCAACCTCCATACCTAGAGTTCCCACGTTAACGACCATGCCTGTGGTGGCCGTCGTGTTTCCAAAACTCGCAATATCCCCGTTCACCCATGCGCTGAGCGTCCCCACCGCAGTCGGCGGAGCCACAGTGGTCCAGTTCGCGCCTGCACTGGTCCAGGTTCCACCTGTTGTGCGGCTCGTGCCCACGGCCCAGTAAACCGTCGCGCCTTGCGCGATTTGCTGGAAGCCTGTGAGCAGCAGCATCAGCCAGCCCAGGAGGATACGATTTCGGCGGAGCGTATTCATGTCAGTG
>CAISYX010000064.1 GCA_903889815.1 uncultured Gammaproteobacteria bacterium | reverse complement strand
CCAGGTGCCCCCCCTCGTACTCTTCGGGAGGGCTGAGGAAAAGCGTGAACGACAAGTCCGTGCGCTGGCCATCCATCAGAGCGTCGTCTACGTGGGTGCCGTAGTGCATGCCTGTGTCGTAACGACTGATCATGATACGCACGATGTTGCGGGGCCGTGCGGCGGCCTGTATCAGAGAATGGCTCGTGAGCGCCGCGCCAACGCGGCCCAGCAAGGCTTCCACCAATGGTTCGCCACGCGCCTGCAGATTGTGCTTTCTGTCGCGGGCATGCCATCCGGCCGTAAGGCGGCCTTCCTTGAACAAGCGCTCGTCGGCCGCCATGGCCTGACATTCCGCGAGGAGAGGGGGGGGAAGAGCCTGCGCGATTTGAATCAACATGGAAATGCCTAATTGAGAATGATTCTTGTTAGGTGTAGCATGTCTTTCAGTGTAGTGGGCGATAGCCCTGAATTCAAACCCGGCGACTGTGTGCCGCCATCCGTGCGAGGAACAACATGGAAATCAAGAATCGAATCTGGCTGGGGCTGGGCATCGTGGTGGCCACCAGCACGGCATTCTATGCCGGCACCCGGCAGGGTGGGATGGAGCACGACATGGACGCCATGACGGAAGAAGGTGGAGAGGGGGGTGAAGGCGCCACGACTGCCGAAGCCATCGAGAGCGATGCGGCGTATCTTGCGCAATTGTCGTTTATTCGCGGACACCTGAATGTTGGCGTGAATCTGTATCGCGAGGATGCCATGGATGCCTCTGCCACTCACATGAAACACCCGGCCGACGAACTTTACACGGCGCTGCTGCCGGCCATGGAAGCACGGGGAGCCTCCGGTTTCGCGGATGAACTGGAAGCGCTGGCTGTTGCAGTCGAACAGAAGCAGGGCGCTGCGGCCGTCGACTCAGCCTATGCCGCGCTGCTGGACGCCATTGGCAAGGCGGAAGCGGCGGTCAAAGAGCCTGATGCTGCGACACTGGTCAAAGTGATCGTTGATCTGGTCCGCACCGCTGCCGCAGAGTATGACATTGCGGTGGGCGAAGGGGGCGTGCTTGAGAATGAACATGAATACCAGGACGCGCTGGGCTTGGTGCGCACGGCCAGGGAATGGGTGCCAAGACTGGCAGAGTTGACGGAAAACGCCGCTGCCGTCACCGCCATCGAGGCGCAACTCGACATGCTGCTGCCGATCTGGCCTGGCCTGAAGGCCCCGCCGCGACTGGAAACGGCTCCCTCAGTGATTTACGGTGCTGCGGCGCGCATCGAGATCGCCGGACTCAAGGTCTGAGCCGGCAGACGGCTTACATCCAGCCCTTGCGCTTGAAGAACCAGTAGGGCGCGATGCCTGAAAGCACCATCAGGCTGATGGCGAACGGATAGCCCAGCACCCAGTCCAGCTCAGGCATGAATTCGAAGTTCATGCCATAGGCGCTGGCGACGAGCGTCGGTGGCAGGAATACCACGGCTGCAATCGAGAAGGTCTTGATGATCTGGTTCTGTTCGATGTTGATGAAGCCCTGTGCGGCGTCCATCAGGAAGTTGACCTTGTCGAACACGAAGCTGTTGTGGGGCAGCAGAGATTCAATGTCCCTCAGGAGCTCCCGGGCATGCTCGGCGTGATCCAGTTGCAGATTGCCATGGCGCAGCAGGAAGGTCAGGGCACGCTGGGTATCCATCAGGCACAGGCGCACCTTGCCGTTGGTATCCTCATGGCGCGCCAGTTCGTCGATGGCGTCCTCGATGGGGCTGTCACTCTCTTCCAGCACGAGATTGCTGGTGTGCTCCAGACCGGTATAGACCTCTTCCAGCGTGTCCGCCAGGTCGTCGATCTTGATCTCGAACAGCGCCAGCAGTATCCCTACGCCATCATGCACCAGCCCCTTCTGGCGCTTGGCGCGCATGCGCAATAAACGAAAGGCGGGAATTTCGCGCTCACGCAGGGTGATCAGCTGATTGCCGGTCAGGGTAAAGGCCACCGTGGTGTTGCGAGGACGGTCTTCCACGTGGTGCAGGAACATGGAATGCACTCGCAGACCACCCGCCTCATCGCGGTAGGAGCGCGCGCTGGCCTCGATCTCGCCCACGTCTTCGGTATCCGGCAGCGTCTGCCTGTGCAGCACTTCGACGAGTGTCCGCTCCTCGTCGTCAGGGTCGACAAGGTCCAGCCACAAGGCCGTCCCGATGGACTCCGCGGTGTTTTCCTCGGGTCCGGCGATCAGGCAGTGTTCATTGCTCAGGTGATAGGTGTGCAGCATGCGACAGTTCTACCCTGGTGATGTGACAAATGTGTCTGCAGTGTGACTAAAGATACTTGTCTGTTACAGCGCCTTCAGAGGCAGATGCGACGGTCTTCGCATACTTGGCCAGCAGGCCCCGGGTGTAACGCGGAGCGGGCTTTTTCCACTGGGCCAGACGGGCAGCAATGACTTCGTCGCTCAAGTGCAGTTTCACTTCATGGGTCTGGGCGTCGATGGTGATGGTGTCGCCATCCTGCACAATGGCTATCGGGCCACCTTCGATGGCTTCCGGCGTGATGTGCCCGACGACAAAGCCATGGCTGCCCCCTGAGAAACGTCCGTCAGTGATCAACGCAACGTCCTTGCCCAGGCCCTTGCCCATGATGGCCGACGTGGGGCTGAGCATCTCGCGCATGCCCGGAGCGCCTTTCGGGCCTTCAAAGCGGATCACCAGCACATCGCCGGCGACGACGGTGCCATTGAGAATGCCTTTCAGGGATTCTTCTTCGGAATTGAACACGCGCGCCGTGCCTGTGAACGCCAGGCCTTCCTTTCCAGTCAGCTTGGCTACGGCGCCCTGGGGTGCCAGATTGCCGCGCAGAATCACCAGATGGCTGTCTTTCTTGATGGGCTTGTCGAAGGACTGAATGATCTCCTGGCCGGCCGGGTAAGCCTTCACGT
>CAISYX010000063.1 GCA_903889815.1 uncultured Gammaproteobacteria bacterium | reverse complement strand
GTACGGGATACTCATTGTTGGTTTCGGCGTACCAGGCCTGGGCCTCTTCGCTGACCAGAAACTCGATCAGCTTGACGGCAGCATCGCGGTTCTTGGCGGCCTTGGTGACGGCGGCGCCACTGACGTTGACGTGCGCACCATTGCCTTGCTGGTCAGGGAAGAACACGGCGACTGACTCTGCTGTTTCGCGTTCGGCTGCGTCCGGAGACTGCAGCATGCCCGCCAGGTAATAGGTGTTGCTGATGGCGAGCTGACACTGGCCGATGGCGACTGCGCTGATCTGATCGCGGTCACCACCCTGGGGCGGACGTCCGAAATTGGCGGCGAACCCCGTCGCCCAGGCTTGCGTGGCCTCGACGCCGTTGTGACCGATCATGGACGCCACGAGGGATTGGTTGTAAATGTTGGAAGAAGAGCGGACACAGATCTTGCCGGCCCACTTCGGGTCTGCCAGATCAGCATAAGTGGACAGATCATCAGGGCTTACGCTGGCCTTGTCGTAAATCACCACGCGGGAGCGCACGGAGACGCCAAACCACTCGCCGTCGGAGTCACGGTACTGCGCGGGAATCGCGCTGCTGAGCACCTCGGAGGTCACGCTCTGCAGCAATCCGGCTTCCTTGGCGCGGTACAGACGGCCCACATCAACAGTCAGCAGCAGGTCCGCCGGCGAGTTGGCTCCTTCCAGTTCCAGACGCTGGGTCAACTCGTCAGCCCCGCCGGTCACCAGATTGATCGTCACGCCGGTGCGCTCGGAATAGATGTCGAGAATCGGCTTGATCAGATTCTCTTCACGCGCGGAGTAAATATTGACTTCATCGGCCTGGGCAGCAGTGCCGCAGAGCACCAGCAGGGACAGAGACAGCTTCTTGAACATGGCACAACTCCTGATCGAAGATTCGGTAAGACTTGCAAACTTGGTTAGATGATAATTGATCTCATTTAGGTTTGCAATCGGTCAGCCCTGCAACCGCTGGTTGCGACATGCAGGCGAAAGGAGTGTGACGGAGCACCTCAAGAGTGCGCTAGAATGCCGGGCAACGGCCCGTTCAGGCACAACACACGAACACCGCCGTCAACCCGATCCCATAATAAAAGCGCTCTCAGCACGGCGCGCACAAGGGGCCCACGTCATGTCATCAATCCGCTGCACTCTCGCCTGTCTCGCTCTTGGTCTTGCCGCCTGCTCCGAACCGCCAGCCACCGCCACTGCCACGACTACTGCCACCCCGGCGACAGCCTACAACCTGACGCTGGGCATGAAAGACTTCATGAACCTTGTGCTGGAACCCACTGCCGATGTGCTCTGGGACTCTGCCGGCTGGGTGAACGACATCGAAACGGGATATCAGGAGTTGTACCCGACGAACGACGCTGACTGGGACATGGTGCGTCAACGCGCCGCGCAGATCGTCGAAGCAGGCAATGCCCTGGCGCTGCCTGGACGCGCCGTCGACAGCGACGCGTGGTTGACCTACTCCAATGCGCTGAGCGCCGCCGGCGCCATGGCCATGGAAGCGGCTGCCGTGCGCAACCAGGAAGACTTCTTCCAGGCGGGCGCCCAGATGTACAGCGTGTGCAGCGCCTGTCATCAGACCTACAACCCGGAAATTTCCCGCTTCACCTCGAACTGAGGTTACTGACGATGCTCTTGCTCCGCCAGCACAGCAAGCAGGTCGGTCTGTCGCACGCCGCGCTGTGGATCTTCGCCGCATCGCTGTGGGCCGGCTCCGCCTGGGCGCACACCATCGCCGGCAGCAATGCCGTGTTCGTGCAGGGCATAGACGGCCCGGCCATTGCCGCCTTCGTCTATCTGGGTGCCAAGCACATGGTCACTGGCTACGACCACCTGCTGTTCCTGTTCGGCGTGCTCTTCTATCTGGCACGACCGCTGCAGGTGGTGCAGTACGTCACGCTGTTCGCCCTTGGCCACAGCCTCACCCTGCTTGCGGGGGTCCTGCTGAAACTGCAGGTCAGCGCCTCTCTGATCGACGCTGTCATCGGTTTCTCAGTGGTCTACAAGGGTTTCGAGAACATGGGTGGCTTCAGAACCCTTGGCATCCCGACCCCCGATCCGCGCGCCGCCGTCTTTGTGTTCGGCCTTTTCCATGGTCTGGGGCTGGCAACCCGCCTGCAAGCGTTCGACCTGAATCCCAATGGCCTGCTGAGCAATCTCATCAGCTTCAACGTCGGGGTTGAGATTGGCCAGATAATGGCGCTGACAGCCGTGTTTCTGGTGCTAAGCCTGTGGCGTCAATCCCCCGGATTTGGGCGCCACGCGTTCATCACCAACACCTTGCTGATGGGCGGCGGATTGCTGCTGGTCGGCTACAACCTCAGTGCATGGATTTCAGGAAGCGGTGCCTGAGCACCTTGGAGGAGACGCACATGAACGATCGCACGCCGCAGGAAGACACCCCAACACCCCGCTCGCTGGCGCTGGCGGGTGGCATTGCAGCGCTTGTGGCTTCCGCAGTTCTGGTAGTGGCAGTCTTGCCTGCTGAATTCGGCATCGATCCGCTGGGAACAGGCAGAGCGCTGGGGCTGCTTGCCCTTGGCAATGCTGAGGAAAGCCCGCTGGAGCGCCGCGATGCACTGCATGCCACCGACAGTGCGGAGTTCGTGCTGGAGCCATTCCAGTCCCTGGAATACAAGTATCACCTGGCCGAGGATGCCACCCTGATCTATTCCTGGGATGCCAGCAGTGCGCTGGTGTTCGACATGCATGCCGACCCGGAGGGGCTGGACGGCGAGGAGTTCGTGGAGAGTTTCGAGCAGGCCACCGACACCCGCCGCTCAGGCACGTACCATGCACCTTTCACCGGAATTCATGGCTGGTTCTGGGAGAATCGCAGTTTCGAAGTGGTCACCCTGCGCATAGAGGCCGCTGGGTTTTTTGACGCGTCGGTGATATTCCGGGACGGCGGCACGTTCGACCGCGTCCCGGAACCGGCGCTCGAGTAAGGACGCTCAGCGCTGCTCGTCGGGGTCGGTGCCGTCGGTGGGTGCACCGGTGCCTGAAGAACCCATGAACAGCTTGCGGCCATCCGGGAACGTGATGTCACGGCCATTGCCGCGGCAGGATGGCGTGCACAGACGATCCTTGCTCTGGTAACCCGTCACGACTATCTCGGTGCCCAGTTGCAGGGAATCGCGATTGATGCCACGGCGCAGCAGCGTGTTGGGCGTACCTCCCTCCACCATCCAGGCCTGCTGGGTGCCGTCTTCGGCAGTGTGATTCAGGTGAATCCAGGAATGTGGATTGATCCACTCCACGCGCGTGATCGGACCGCGCAGCGCAATCGGCAGGTTCGCATCAAACTCCGCTGAAAACGCGTGATGCGCAGAGGCCGGCATCGACACCGCAACCAACGCTCCGGCCACCGCAGCAGCGGCCAACAAGTTATTGACTCTCATTTCCATACCCCCTGACATCGTCTTGATTGATTCGTATCAGCCGTCGACATCTTCCCCGAACAACTCGGCCTCACGTCCTTTTCTGTACTTTCCGTACATCAATTCTTCCACAAACTCCACGCACTTGAATTGCGGGAGCTCAAAACCTTCTTCAAGTCTTCGGTAAATCGGCATGCTGATGGTCCATGGCCGTTCGAACAGGTCCGGGTCTTCCATGGTGGCCTGATACTGAATGACGTTGGCGCTCTCCATGGTGTACCGCTCTGTCACTTTCAGCTTGTAGGTGTGGTAGTTGCCGGCACGATCAAACCAGGTGCGGTCATCCAGACCTGTCACTTCAACCACAAACGTGTCGCCATCCCAGTACCCGTAGGACTGTCCCATCCAGGCATCCAGCGGGGGCGGGCCCGGGTCTTCCAGGTAGATGTTGCGGACGGCACCGGCGAAGGAATAGGCGATGAACATGGCCTCTTCACTCTGGAACACCTGGAACGGATGGGGGACGTACGTGGCACGCGGAACGCCCGGCATGAAGCACTTGATTTCGGGGTCGCTGCTCACCCAGTTGGTCTGATTCTCCAGTCGGCGTGCCAGCGCCTCGGGCTTGTAGGGGATCACCCCCCCTTCCACAACACTGAAACTGGCTGGGACAGCCCCTACAGCTCCCATCGCTACGATCTCCGGAGCAGGCACTGGCACGAAATCGCCTGGCACCAGCGCGTGGGCCGCTTTCGCCGGGGCTGCTTCGAGATTGTTGTTGGCCGTGCTGAGCACCTGCCAGATCCCATTGAAATCGGGCTTGCCACTGGGAGTGCGGGGAATAGCGGACGAGGATGCCTGCTGCACAGGCGCCGCTGCCGCTGCGCCTGGCTGAGGATCTGCCGGGGCACAGGCTGCGCAACTGAGGATGACTGCAGCTGCAATCAACAGCCGCTTTTCTTGTTGTGATGTCATGCGATGACGCCTCTTTTTGTGAGGCGATATAAACACCTGCAGATTGTACGTGTCAAGCAGGAGGAGGTGCTGCAAGCAAGCGCAAGGTGGCAAGGCATCGCACAAAAAATGTGGCAGCGAACCGTGCTGCCACAGCGTCTGTCAACCGGTGTGACCGTCAGTCAGCCTTGCGGCCCACGAAGGTGCCTTCGGCCATGCCGCTCAGGTCCAGGCTGCCTTTGATGGTGCCATCCTCTTGCAGGGTCCCTTTGTAGGTGATCGACCCGACATCAACAACCAGAACGAATTGGAAGTCGTTGCCAGTGGCTGTCCCGGTGAAATCGGCGTCGCCGATCTGGCCAGTGTAATGGCCGGCGATAGAGCCGTCGCTCCCCTGAGCCATGGTGACGGAAGCAACACCGTTCTGACCCATCACTTCGACGGCAAAGCTCCAGCTACCGCTGACATCAGCACTGGCGACCGACGAGGCCAGCAGCAAGCAGGCACAAAAGGCCATGGAAATGGTGTGAAGCGTCTTTTTTAACATGAAGCAAGTCCCCCTGGGGTCAGCGTGAAAAATGAATGAAAAGAGCAGGAACTCCCCGTCAACCAAGGGCTCCAAAAGCGCGGGTGAAAATAGCACGCCGGCATTTGCTGCGGCCAGCCATGCTTGCTGACTTCACCCTGAAATTCGCACCGCCCGTCGCTTGGCGGCAGTCAGAGCGGACTTGTCGTGGCGCGGACGCGGTACCAGCCAGCAATGCTGTAGCGGTCACGGCGGGCTGAGCAGACTTCATGGGGCACGTCTTCGCTCAGAAATACGACCAGCGTGCCCGCCAGGGGCAGAACCCTCTGCAGAGGCGTTGCGCCGGCATCGTCATACATCACCAGCTCGCCCCCGTCCTCTGCCCCCCAGTCCGCATTGAAGTAAGCCACCACGGACACGACTCGCCTGGTGGCAGCATTGGCACCAGCATCCCTGAAGGCATCGCGGTGCTTCCTGTAGAAAGCCCCGGGCGCATAGTGGGCGAAGTGACTCTCGAACGTGTCGAGCCCGAGGAACAAACGACGGTTCAAGAACAGCCGCAGCGCGTCAGCCCATTGCAACCAGGCTTGCTCCGCTGGCGTTTTGCCTGTAATCCAGTGGATGGCATCGCGGCGGATGTCCGGCGCCAGCGTGTGCCCCTGGTGACGTCCGATGCCTGCCGGGCTGAACTGTGCAGGCGCTGCATCGAGAACCTGCCCCGCCAGAGCGGCGCACAATGCTGCGGGCAAGGCGTCAGGAATCACGCACCATGCCTGTGTGCGCAAAGCCTCGGCGATGTGCTCGAAACCCCTGTCCGCGGCGCCTTCAGACTCGGAATTCATGGGTTCGGGTGTCATGGGGCGATCCGTCCCGTCTGGATCAGGACTTCTTGCGAAAGACCCGCGACTTGCGCGGACCCAGGGGAATGCCGTTTTTCTTGATGCGCGGGCCTGCGGGCTTCCCGGCGGTTTCGGGCACTGCAGCTTCAGGCGCAACCGACTCTTCGACTGGCGCGGCATCGGCACCGCTCTGCGAAGCTTCCGCCTTCTTCACCCGGATGCGGCTGCCCTTGAGCTCGAAATTGTTGAGCGCGCGAATCGCCGCCTTGGCTTCGTGGGGCACTGGCATGTTGGCAAAACCGAAGCCTTTGGAGCCCCCTGTCACAGCGTCCATGACGATGGTGCAGGACTGCACTCGCCCATGCTCGGCGAAGAGCGCCAGCAGCTCTGGTTGGGTGATGTCTCTGGACAGATTGCGGATGAGAATTTTCAAAGGGGTACCTGGTAGTGGCGAAAGCGGCGGCAAGATACTGCAGATCCGACGGTCAGTCTAACAAGGCAGCGGAAAATAAGCAGTAGTCGCTCGAGGCGTGGTCCTCTATAATGCGCCGCTTTCGCAAAGACCTCATTTTCTGCCCTGTGTGCCTGCGTGGCACTTCGCTGAACGGATACCGCCTTGATCACTGCCTCGAATATCACCATTCAGTTTGGTGCCAAACCATTGTTTGAAAATGTCTCGCTGCGCTTTGGCAACGGCAAT
>CAISYX010000062.1 GCA_903889815.1 uncultured Gammaproteobacteria bacterium | reverse complement strand
CGTGACAACGAGAACGGCTGGGCGGTGTATCTGCTGGCGCAGAACCTGGCCAACATCGGAATGTTCGCTGAGGCGGCTACCGCACTGGAGCGCGCCAGCACCCTGATCGAACAACCCCAGGACAAGGTCTCCGTGCTGGGGCAATACGCCTTCCTTGAATTCATGCTCGCGGAACAAGTGGTTACCGAAAAGGTGCAAGGCATCATCGACCAGGCACAACTGATCGATCCCAACCAGTTTCTGATTCTGCAAGTGCAAGGGCTGGATGCCGAGCGCCGCCAGGATCATCAGGCAGCGATCACTTATTGGCGGCGAATCCTGCAACAGACGCCCCCGGGCCCGGAGTCAGAACAGATTCAGGCACGTATCGAGATTGCCCAGCAGGCACTGGCTGGCACAGTGCCACAATCAGCCGAACCGCCCGTGCCCTCTGGCGCCCAAGTGCAGGTGCAGGTCTCACTTGTTGAAGGACTGTCGCTGCCGGCAGGCACGCGGGTGTTCGTATCCGCGCTGGACGTCAATGGTCGGGGTCAGCCTCTGGCGGCCCGTGTGCTCAGTGTGGAGGACTTGCCTGTCACTCTGACGCTGAGCGACGCGGATGCCGTTGGACCCTTCAACATCTCTTCCGCGCAGACCCTCTACGTTGTCGCCACGGCCTCGTCTTCGGGAACGGCCAATATGCAGTCGGGAGACTATCAGGTGCGCTCGGAAGGCTTCGCCCGCACTGATGATGCAGCCCTGATTCCCCTGGTGATTGCTGATCGGGTGCCTTGAGGCGCTGGAATTCATCCGTACCACTTCGACTACAACAAGAAACGGGGGGTTGGCATGTTTGGAATCATGATGGACAAGCCGCTGAACATTGCGGATATCCTGGAGTACGCAGCCACATTCAATACTGATTCGCAGATAGTCACGCGTCAGGTGGAAGGTGGCATTCATCGTTACTCCTATGGGGATGCGCTGCGCAGGACGAAGAAACTCGCCAATGCGCTGCGCAGCCTGGACGTGCATCAGGGCGATCGTATTGCCACCCTGGCATGGAACACCTACCGTCATTTTGAGCTCTACTATGCCATCTCGGGCATGGGCGCCATCATTCACACCATCAACCCGCGCCTGTTTGCCGAACAGATCATCTATATCGTCAATCATGCCGAAGACAAATACCTGTTCGTTGACCTGACGTTCGTGCCGCTGCTGGAAGCCATCAAGGACCATATCGCGGTGGTCAAGGGGATAGTGGTCATGACCGACGCCGCGCACATGCCGCGCTCCCAGGTGTTGCCCAATCTGATCTGTTATGAAGATCTGATTGCCCCGGAATCCGAAGACTTTGCCTGGCCTGAGTTTGATGAACGTACTGCCGCAGGTCTTTGCTATACCTCGGGTACGACGGGCAATCCTAAAGGTGTGATGTATTCCCATCGCTCCACCTTGCTGCATGCGATCTCGGCCTGCCGCTCTTCGGCGTTGAATCTTGGCCCCATGTCTCGTGTGCTGCCAGTCGTTCCCATGTTTCATGTGTGCGCCTGGGGAATTCCCTACAGCGCGCCGATAGCAGGCGCAGGCATTGTGTTTCCGGGAGCAGGCATGGACGGCGCGTCGCTGTACGAATTGATTGACGGTGAGAAGGCGACTTCCCTGTTGGGTGTGCCGACTGTCTGGCTGGGGTTGCTCAACTACATCGACTCCATCAAAGGTAATCTGGACAGTGTCGAGGATGTCGTGATCGGCGGCTCGGCGGCCCCGCGCTCGATGATGGAAAAGTTTCAGGACGTCTATGGTGTATTCCCGATACATGCGTGGGGCATGACCGAGATGAGCCCCATGGGCAGCGTGTGTGCTCGGACCCCCTATCTTGCGCAGGCTGACAAGGAGACTCGTGCGCGCATTCAGGCGAAGCAGGGCAGGGCTGTATTCGGTGTCGAGATGCGGATCGTTGATGATCAGGATCAACCCTTGCCTCATGATGGCAAGACCTTTGGCAAGCTGATGGTGCGCGGCCCGTGGATAGCCAGTGGCTATTACAGGAATGATGACCGGTCGGCGTTCCGGGGAGGGTGGTTCGACACCGGGGATGTGTCCACCATCGACCCCGCGGGCTATATGCAGATCGTCGACCGCAGCAAGGATGTCATCAAGTCGGGTGGAGAGTGGATCAGCTCGATAGAGCTGGAAAATCATGCTGTGGGGCACCCGGCTGTCGCCGAGGCCTGTGTGGTTGGCATTCCGCATCCGCGGTGGGATGAGCGGCCGCTTCTGATCATCGTGCGCAAAGCCGGCGCGCAGGTGAGTGCTGGAGAGCTGCAGCGCTTTCTGACCGACAAGGTCGCAAAGTGGTGGTTGCCCGACGATGTTGTATTCGTAGACGCGCTTCCCCATACTGCCACCGGCAAACTTTTGAAGACCGAAGTGCGCTCCAAATTCGCGAATCACTATCTGACTCAGTCCTGACATGACAAACACCAGCTCTTCAAACACGAACAGCCACGGCGGCAGCGCAATGCCTGCATTGATCGATTCCTTCGGGCGTCGTGTGGATTACATTCGCTTGTCAGTCACAGATCGCTGCGACTTCCGTTGTGTGTACTGCATGACGGAGGAGATGACTTTCCTGCCCCGCGATCAGGTGCTGTCACTGGAAGAACTCCATATCATTGCGCAAGCCTTTACCGAACTGGGGGTGAACAAGATTCGCCTGACAGGGGGCGAGCCGCTGGTGCGCAACAATGTGATGTCACTGGTGGAGAGCCTCGGGCGTTTGCCGGGCCTCAAGGAGCTGCTGCTGACCACCAATGGCGCGCAGTTGGACAAATATGCGCAGCCCCTTCGGCAGGCTGGCGTGAATCGCATCAATATCAGTCTGGACAGTCTTGATGCCGAGCGCTTCCGGCGAATATCCCGTACGGGCAAACTGGAAAGTGTGCTTGCCGGCGTAGAAGCCGCTCGCCGGCAGAATTTCGAACACATCCGTTTGAATGCCGTGATCATGAAGGGCTACAACGATGACGAAGTGCTGGCGCTTACCGAATACGCGCTCGACCGTGATCTCGACATCGCCTTCATCGAAGAGATGCCGCTGGGCAATGCCTCGGATCATGATCGTGAAAACACGGTGTGCAGCAATGAGTGGGTGCGCGGTGTCATCGCGGCGAAGTATGCGGTGCTGCCGATCAAGGAAAAGACAGCCGGGCCATCCCGTTATTACCAGATCCCGGGGCGCACAAGCCGCATCGGTTTCATTTCGCCGGTAAGCCACAATTTTTGTGGTGACTGCAACCGTGTGCGGGTGACCGTGGAAGGGCGGCTGCTGTTGTGTCTCGGCAATGAACATTCCGTCGATCTGCGCGCCGTGCTGCGCGAACAGAACGGTGGGCTGGAAGGTGTGAAACAAGCCATCATCGGTGCCATGCACCTGAAGCCCGAGCGTCATTTCTTCTATGAGAAAGACCATGTTCAGCCTGTGCGGCTCATGAACATGACAGGGGGTTGAAGCCCTCACTCCTGAATCAGTATTCCAAAAAACCCGCGCGAATCCGCCTCCTTTTCCAGATTGCAAGGCATCGGATTCGTCGCATTACCGCGGAGACTCCTGCCTTTCATGTCACAAGCAAACACTGAGAAAAAAACTGAATTCACCCCCGTCAATGTCGCCGTTGTCACTGTGTCTGACACGCGAACGGAAGAGACTGACAAGTCTGGCGCTTATCTTGTGGAGTGCGTGAATGCGGCTGGCCATCGCCTGCTCAGCAAGCAGATCGTGAAAGACGATACCTACAAGTTGCGCGCGATGGTGGCAACCCTGATCGCTGATGACAATGTGCAGGCCGTGCTGCTGACGGGAGGGACGGGCTTTACGTACCGTGACAACACGGTCACTGCAATTACACCCTTGCTCGACAAGCATATTGATGGCTTCGGCGAATTGTTTCGACAATTGTCATTCGCAGAGATCGGTTGTTCCACCATTCAGTCACGGGCATTCGCGGGACTTGCCAATGGCACTATCGTGTTCTGCATGCCTGGCTCGCCGGGAGCGTGCAGGACGGCATGGGAAGGTATTGTGTCGAAGCAGTTGGACAGTCGTCACAGGCCCTGCAATTTCGTGGACAAACTCAAGAAGATCGGATGAGGTGACGCGAGGAAAGGAATTCCCGCTGTGAGAGGCTGATGCTCAGATCAAACCTTCACAGCAGGAAATTGATGCAGATGCCGCTGTCTTGTCTTGTTCGCATGTGGGTGACCCCGGTATTTTGATGGTCAATGGCCGTGAGGCCT